>JAUNJX010000013.1 GCA_030533005.1 Clostridia bacterium
CAAATACCATAGTACACTCCAAATTCAATAAAATCCGCGATGCAGGAACGCCTATTACACCACGATGGATAATTATAGCATGTTTTGCGTGCCTATGCTATAATACTGTGCATGAAAAAAATTATATCCGCCTTGGCGAAGGCTATTTGCTATACGCTCCTTTTTGTCGTGGGACAAATCTTTGCAGCCTTCGTATCGGCAGCCGCCTATGCGGTGTGGGCGAGCATAGGCCCCTTCAACGCGCAGGGCGTGTCGCCTGATTTTGATCTTCTTTTGCAGGCCACCATGGATTTCACCCTACGCTATGCGACGATGATCGGCACGGCGGGCGGCGCGTGCGCGCTTTTTGTCCTTTGGGCTTTTTTCCGCATACGCGGCAAACGGCTTGCGGTGGAAACGGGCTGGCGGCCAAACGGTGCCCGGCAAAACCTGCGCGCCGCGCTTTGCGGCGCTTGCTGTGCCTTTGCCGTGTGCGCGGCGATGCAGATGCTGCCTATACCCGAAAGCATGCTGCAAAGCTATGAGGAGGCTTCTGCGGAGGCGCTGGGCGCGTATCATCCGCTGATCTTTGCGTGCACGGTATTTCTCGCGCCCGTCATGGAGGAGGTCATTTTCCGCGGCCTTGTGTATACGCGTTTGCGGCAGGCCATGCCGCAATGGATCGCCATGCTTTTGAGCGCGCTGCTGTTTGGCCTCATGCACGGCGACCCTCTATGGATCGCCTACGCTTTCTTGCTGGGCTGCGTCATGGCTTTTATTTACGAAAAGAGCGGCAGCTTATGGGGCAGCATCCTTTTTCATGGCGTATTCAACCTTTTCGGCTCCTATGTGCCCATCCCGCTGGAAGGGGCTTCGGCAGCGGGGATAGCCCTGTTGGCGATAAGCCTGCTGGGCGGCGCTGTGCTGCTTTGGCGCATGCGCGCCGCGGCAAAAACGCCCTGCGTTTCCACAGAGGCGTAAAGTGCCCTCTTTACGGGGCGCAGCCGGTATGATACATTATATAATGTGTAAGAGGACATTTTTAGAAATCAATCATCGTAGATCGAAGGAGGGTATCATGGAAAACATCGTGCTTGTGACCTTTACAGAGGAGAGTCAGGCGTATCAGGCATTTTCTCAGATCAAGAATGCGCCGGCCTGCGACGGATGCACCATTTCGCAGCTTGCGCTTTTGCAAAAGCAGGGCGGTAAGCTTTCCGCCAAGGAATACTTCGACAGCGGCGTGCAGACCTCGGACGATACCCTGACGGGCGGCCTTGTGGGCGCGCTGGCAGGTATTCTCGGCGGCCCCGTCGGCATGCTGCTGGGCGCCAGCATGGGTATGCTCATAGGCTCCATCGTGGATCTGAACGACGCGGATAAGGAAGCTTCCTATCTTGAAAAAGCAACCGTTAAGATCACGGACGGCACAACGGCGCTGGTAGCGTTGGCGATCGAATCGGACGAGGCGGCGCTGGACGCGCAGCTTGCCCCCTTCCACGCCTCCGTGACCCGCTTTGAGGCCGCCGTCATGCAGGAGGAGGTAGAGGAAGCCATTCGCATGCAGGACGATCTGGCGGCGCAGGTGCGCGAGGATATCCGGCAGGAGAAATCCGCCGCGCGTAAGGCGCGCATCGCGGAATTAAAGGAAAAAGCGAAGGCACGCTTTCAATAACCGATTTTCTACTGTTTTACAAAGAAAAGGGGCTGCGCTGTAACCATACAGGGCAGTCCCTCGTTTTTAGCGGCCTAAGCCGCGCCCTTTACTGACAGCGGGGCGTTCCGCCAAACGTGCCCATGCGCGAA
This sequence comes from Clostridia bacterium, assembly GCA_030533005.1. Taxonomy (GTDB): domain Bacteria; phylum Bacillota; class Clostridia; order Christensenellales; family CAG-138; genus JAQVRG01. The sequence continues at coordinate 1,786 of JAUNJX010000013.1, forward strand.
TAGCGAAGCCCGGCGTTGCCGACTAGCTCGTTTACGATGTTCAAACACTCGCCAAAGCGCTGATAGTGCACGATCTCCCTCTCCCGCAAAAAACGCAGGGGATTGAGCAGCGCAGGATCGTCCGTGAGGTTCATCAGATGCTCGTAGGTGGCGCGCGCCTTTTGTTCTGCTGCCAAATCCTCTGTCAGATCCGCGACGGGATCGCCGGTACACTGGATATAGGCGGTGGTGAAGGGAACGCCGTTGGGGTCGCAGGGGAACACGCCATGGTCGTGTATGGTATAGTACCCGATCAGGCCGGCCGCCTTGATATCCTCCAGGCTCGCGCCGCGCATGCACTGGTAGATCATGGTGCCGATCATTTCCCAGTGACCCATTTCTTCCGTCCCGATATCGTTACAAGTAGCCTTGCAGCGCGCGTCCGGCATGGAAAAGCGCTGGGTGAGGTAGCGCGTGCCCGCGGCAAGCTCGCTGTCCGGGCCGCCGTATTGCGCCATGAGCGCCTTGGCCATGGGCAGGTTGGGCTGCTGGATGTTCACGGGGTATTCAAGCTTCTTCATATAGATCCACATAAGTTCTCCTCCTTAATCCCACGGCCATGCGTCGTTGACGTAACATCCGGTATCTGTAGGCGAATGGCCAAAGTTCATCAGCGGACCGTAGAGCGTTTCATACTCGCTGATGGCAGCTTTGAGCGCCTCGCCGTAGCAAAGGTAGTCGTTCTTTGCCGCCATGTCTGTGGGGTTGGTGTCCAGATACAGGTTGAGCTCTACACACACGAATTGCAGCTGGCTGATCTTGTTCAATAATTCATTCTGCGGCATATGCTTCCTCCTCTAGTTCACAAGCTCCGGGAACATGGTTCCCTGCTCAAGCGCTTCTTCCGGGCCGAAGCCGTAGGTGTACACCTGCTCGGTGATATGGGTCTGCGGCAGCGACGAGGATTCTATGGCCGGCGTGTTGCCGATGTCGCCCATCCCGTCCATCACGGCGCAGACGTCGCCTGCAGGGATCATCACGGCTTCCGCGCTGTCCTCTCGGGCGCAGCGGTTCATATTGGTGATGCAATACACTTTCATTCCTCCTTATATAAGGCATAGGTTGTTGTTCTGTATACTATGCACAGTATGGCGAAGGTGTGAAAAAGGCAAGAAACAGGGTGTTGAATCAGGAAAATACGTTGCAAAAAAGGAGCCCTTGTGATAATCTATACTGACGGCTGCTCAGACGCGGCCTAGAAGTATTTATTGGAGGAAACACCATGGCAACGATGGAAAAAATCCCGGGCAGCAAGGTTAAGCTGACGATCGAGGTCGATCCCGCGAAGTTCGAGGAAGCAACGCAAAAGGCGTATATCAAAACCGCCAAAAAGTATAATGTCCCCGGCTTCCGCAAGGGTAAGGCTCCCAGAAAGGTCATCGAGAGCATGTACGGGCCATTGGTGTTCTTTGACGATGCGTTCGATATCGTATATCCCGAGGTATACGAAGCGGCGCTGGATGAACACAAGATCGAGCCGGTGGGTCGTCCTGACGTTTCCATCATCGAGCTGGGGTCGCTGGGTGAAAACAAGCCTGTCGTTTTTGCGGCGGAGGTTCCCGTGTATCCCGAGATCAAGCTGGGCAAGTACAAGGGTATAGAAGTCACCAAGCCCGAGTATAATGTTACGGACGATATGGTGGAAGAAAAGATACAGCAGGAACGCGAAAAGATCGCCCGTTTCGTGGATGTGGAGCGTCCCGTGGAGAACGGCGACGAGGTGAATCTGGATTACTCCGGCACGGTGGACGGCGTGAAGTTCGACGGCGGCACGGCGCAGGATCAGAGCCTTCTGATCGGCTCGGGTTCCTTTATTCCCGGGTTTGAGGAGGGCATGGTCGGCATGCAGCTGGGTGAGGAAAAGGATATCACCGTCACCTTCCCCACGGAATATCATGCAAAGGAGCTTGCCGGCAAGGACGCCGTGTTCCATGTTAAGGTCAACGGCGTGCGCGTCAAGGAGCTGCCCGAGCTGGACGATGAATTCGCCAAGGATGTTTCTGAATTTGATACGCTCAAGGCGCTGCGCGACGCCAAAAAAGCCGAGATCGAAAAGCAGTTTATCGAGCAGGGCAACGTGCAGAAGGAAAACGAGGCCGTTGCAAAGATCGTGGAGGGGTGCGAAATGGAAGTGCCCGAATCCATGGTGGAACGCCAGACCGATTATATGTTGCAGGATATCGCGTATCGCTTGAGCATGCAGGGCATGCGGCTGGAGGATTACTGCAAGTTCACGGGCAACACCATCGATTCCTTGCGCCTGCAGATGCACGACGATGCGCTTAACCGTGTCAAGAGCCAGATCGTGCTGGGCGAGATCACCAAGGCCGAGAAGATCGAGGCCGTACAGGAGGAGATTGACGCCAAGATCGCTGAATATGCCGAGCAGCTTCATAAGAGCGCAGAGGAGATCAAGAAGGATCTCAAGCCGGACGATCTGAAGTATTTCGAGGATCAGATCGTGCTGGATAAGACCCTTAAGGTCATCATGGACAGCGTCAAGGAGGTCAAGGCAAAGAAGCCCGCAAAGAAAGCGGATACGGAGGCGGCGGAGGAGATCGCGCCCAAGCCCAAGAAGGCGCCGGCCAAGAAAGCGGCGGCGAAGGCTGAAACAGCCGATACGACGGAAGAAGCAAAACCCGCCAAAAAGCCCGCTGCGAAAAAAACCACGAAGAAGAAAGAGGACGCCGAATAACACCGGCATTTCCACACAAGGAGGACGTTTATGAATTTGATACCCATGGTCGTGGAGCAGAGCAACCGCGGCGAACGATCCTATGACATTTATTCCCGCTTGCTTAAGGACAGGATCGTGTTCTTGGGCGGCGAGATCGACGACGATACGGCGAATCTGGTCGTTGCGCAGCTGCTGTTTCTGGAAGCGGACGATCCCGACAAGGATATCAGCCTCTATATCAACAGCCCCGGCGGCAGCGTCACGGCGGGCATGGCGATTTACGATACCATGCAGTATATCAAGTGCGACGTAGCCACCATCTGCGTGGGGTTGGCTGCCAGCATGGGCGCGTTTTTGCTGACGGCGGGCGTCAAGGGCAAGCGCCGTGCGCTTCCCAACAGCGAGATCATGATCCATCAGCCCTTGGGCGGTGCCCGCGGGCAGGCTACGGACGTGGCGATACATGCCGAGCAGCTTATCAAAACGCGCAAGCGCATGAACGAGATACTCTCCGCCCGCACAGGCCAGCCCTTGGAGCGGGTGCAGGCGGACACGGAGCGCGATAACTTCATGGACGCGCAGGCGGCGCTGGATTACGGCATCGTAGACGAAATCATTCCTCCAAGGAGGTAGAAAAAATGGTAAAAAACAGTGGAGACGACAAGGGTCAGGTGCGCTGCTCCTTCTGCGGCAAGTCGCAGGATGAGGTGCATCGCGTCATCGCGGGCCCGGGCGTGTATATCTGCAACGAGTGCGTGGAGCTGTGTCAGGAGATCATCGACGAATACACAGGCGGCGCGCAGCTTGATTTGACGGACATACCCAAGCCGCAGGAAATCGTAGATACGCTGGATCAGTATGTCATAGGGCAAAGAGCCGCCAAGCGGGCGCTTGCCGTGGCGGTCTACAATCACTATAAGCGCATCAATTCCGATGTAAAGTCGGACGATGTGGAGCTGAACAAGAGCAACATCATCATGCTGGGGCCTACGGGCTGCGGCAAGACGATGCTGGCGCAAACCTTAGCGAAAATACTCAACGTTCCCTTTGCGGTGGCGGATGCTACGTCGCTGACCGAGGCGGGCTATGTGGGCGAGGATGTGGAAAACATACTTCTCAAGCTCATTCAGGCCGCCGATTATGATGTGGAGCGCGCGGAAAAGGGTATCGTCTACATCGACGAGATCGATAAGATCGCCCGCAAGAGCGAAAATCCCTCCATCACCCGCGACGTCAGCGGCGAGGGCGTGCAGCAGGCGCTTTTGAAGATCATCGAGGGCACGGTCGCAAGCGTGCCGCCGCAGGGCGGGCGCAAGCATCCGCATCAGGAGTTCATCCAGATCGACACCACCAATGTGCTCTTTATTTGCGGCGGCGCTTTTGGCGGCATTGAGGATATCATTTCCAAGCGCGTCGGCAAGAAGATCATGGGCTTTGGCGCGGATGTGCAGTCCCAGCAGGAGAAGGATATCGGCAAGTTGCTCTCGCAGATACTGCCCGAGGATCTTCTTAAATACGGCCTGATCCCCGAGATGGTAGGTCGTGTGCCCGTGATCGTGACGCTGCATCAGCTTGACGAACAGGCGTTGATCGATATCCTTACCAAGCCCAAGAACGCGCTGGTACGTCAGTACAAGAAGCTTTTGGAGATGGACGGCGTGGAGCTTGATTTTGAAACTGACGCGCTGGTGGATGTTGCGCATAAGGCGATCACGCGCAATACGGGCGCGCGCGGCTTGCGCGCCATCATGGAGGACGCGATGCAGGACGTCATGTTCGAGCTGCCCTCCCGGGACGATGTGGCCAAGTGCCTTATCACCAAGGCCGTGATCGAAAAGGAAGGCCAGCCGGTCTACACGCTCAAGGAGCCGCAGCTGGCGCTGCCCGAGGCTGCAAGCTAGGCAGCATTTCCCATAACAGGCATAGAACCGCATGGCGATGCAGCCGTGCGGTTTCTTTATTGGACGCACAGCCAAAAGTTACATCCGCTATTTTCTTTGCCTGCGCCGCATACTAGAGGAGCAGTGATCAAGTAGTACGGAGGGAAATGTATGACGATGTGGATTTGGCTTGTGGTGCAGGTCTTGTTTTTTGTGGCGCTCTGGTATTGGTCAAGCTACCGGCGGCGACCCGCAAAGCGCGCGCCCGCGAAGCGAAGCATGAGCGGCAGCGAAAGCCGGGAGCTGATGGACTTAAAGCGCATGCGGGCGCGTTCGTTGAGCCTGCCGCTTTCCGAAAAGACGCGTCCTGTCTCTATGGAGGATATCATCGGGCAGGCGGAGGGCGTGAAGGCGCTGCGCGCCGCCATGTGCGGCCCTAATCCGCAGCATGTCATCATCTATGGCCCGCCGGGCTGCGGCAAGACGTGCGCGGCGAGGCTGGTGCTGGAGGAGGCCAAAAAGCGGGAGGATTCTCCCTTTGATGAGCGCTCCCTGTTCGTGGAGGTGGACGCGACCTGCGTGCGCTTTGACGAGCGTGCCATCGCCGATCCGCTGATGGGCTCCGTGCACGACCCCATCTATCAGGGCGCGGGTGCGTTGGGCAATCAGGGCGTGCCGCAGCCCAAGCCGGGCGCTGTGAGCCGCGCGCACTGCGGCGTGCTTTTTCTTGACGAGATCGGCGAGCTGCACCCGCTGCAAATGAACAAGCTGCTCAAGGTCTTGGAGGATCGGCGGGTGTATTTCGACAGCGCCTACTACAGTAAGGACAATCCCAGCATACCGCCGCATATCCACGATATTTTCCAAAATGGCCTGCCCGCCGACTTTCGTCTGGTGGGCGCGACGACCCGCAGCCCGGAGGATATGCCGCCCGCGCTCCGTTCCCGCTGCATGGAGCTGCACTTTCGCGCGCTGAGCCAAAGCGAGCTGGAGATCGTGGTGCAAAACGCCGCAAAGCGTCTAGGCTTTGCCATGGACAAGGAAACGGTGCGCTGCTGCGCAAGCTACTGCCAAAGCGGGCGGGACGCTGTGAATATCGTGCAGCTTGCGGGCGGCGTTGCCTACGGAGAGAGCCGAAAGCGTATCCAGCAGGAGGATATCGCATGGGTGGCGCGCGTGACGCATCTGACGCGCTGCATGCTGCCGCATATTCCGGCGGAGGCCAAGGCGGGCGTATGCTGCGGGCTGGCCGTGACGGGGATGGGACAGGGCATGATCATAGAGATAGAATGTACCGTAACGCCCGCAAGGCAGGGGCTTGGGACGCTCGAGATCGGCGGCGCTGTGTGTGAGGAGGAGCTGGATATGCGCCAGAAGAAGCTGCGCCGCAAGAGCACTGCATGCACGTCCGTGGAGAATGTGCGCGACGCTTTCCGCGTCTGCTTTGGCGTAGACTGTGCAGCCTACGATATCCGCTTCAACGTGCCTGGCGGCATGCCTATGGATGGGCCGAGCGCGGGTATCGCGTTTGCGGCTGTACTCATGAGCGCGCTGTGCAAAAAAGCGCCCATGGCAGGACTTGCGCTGACGGGTGAGATCACGGTGCAGGGGGAGGTTCGCCCCGTGGGCGGCGTGCGGGAAAAGGTGGAGGCCGCGATCAACGCTGGCGCAAAAACCATCGTCATTCCCGAAGCGAACTGGGAGGACGCCTATGCCGCGTTAAGCGCCAACGTCGTGCCGGTGGGGCATATCGTGCAGGTCATGCGCATCGCCTTTGGCGTTGAGAGCGACGAGGAGATCACGCGGGATATCCTTCCGTTTGTGTGCAGCGCCTGAACCATAAAAATTTAGTGAAAAACAGAATTACATCTTGCCTTTTTCCTCCCGATGTTGTAAACTAAAACCTGCGTTTGGGGATGTAGCCCAGCTGGTTAGAGCGCCTCGTTCACATCGAGGAGGTCACAGGTTCGAGCCCTGTTATCCCCACCAATAAAAAAGCACCCGTAGGGGTGTTTTTTTATTGGTGGGGTATTTAGATTGGAAGGGCTCGAAGCCCCGGCAGCTTTGCTGCAAAAACGCTCCGGTGGAGCGTTTTTAGGGGCCGCGGAGCGCAGCCGCCCATGGTCGCGCAGTCTGGAAGACAAGCGGCGGGCGGATAAGCGGAGGAGCCCTGTTATCCCCATCCAGCCCGCCGTGCGCGGCGCGAAGCGCAAGCAAGGCGGAATAACGACGTCCGATTTTCGAGCCCTGTTTTTTATGGAACACCGCTTGCCACGCACCGCGAATACAATTATACTTTTCCTATTAAAAGCTTACGGAAGGATAACATCTATGGCTACCTTTGATGATTTTATGAAGCTGGATATCCGCGTGGGGACGATCACGCACGCCAAGGTATTTGAAAAAGCAAGAAAGCCCGCCTACCAGCTGGAGGTGGACTTTGGAGCAGAGATCGGCGTCAAACGCTCCTCCGCACAGATCACGGAGCACTATGCGCCAGACGAGCTGATCGGCAAGCAGGTGTTGGCGGTGGTCAATTTCCCGCCAAGGCAGATCGCGGACTTCATGTCCGAGGTGTTGGTGCTGGGTACCTACAGCGCGGGCGGCGTGGTGCTGATCACGCCGGATAAGCCGGTGCAAAACGGCGATAAGCTGGGATAAGCGTTTTATCCCGCGTATCGTATCACCATGTACAGGCGCACGGTTTTTTTGCCGTGGTTGGCATAAGCATGCGGCTGATCGCCGCTATAGCGGATGGAGTGCCCGGCGGGCACGGCATAGTCCTCCTCGCCCACCGTAAGCGCCAAGGTGCCCTCATACACCATGGCGAATTCCTCCGTGCCGCGCTCGTGCGGGTCGGAAAGGGATGCTGTGCCGGGATCCAGTTCGATGTAGAGGATCTCCAGGCCCCGCCCCGCTTCGGCGGGGAAGACGGGATAAAGGCGAAAGCCCGGCTGACCGCTGCCAAGCGGCGCAAGCGCCTTATCCTCCACGATTTTGGCCGTGGGGCGTTCCTCGCTCATGAGCGTTGTAAAAGGAATTTTCAACCCTGTGCTGATCTTCCAAAGCGTTGCCACGGACAGGCCGCACTCGCCACGCTCGATCTGCCCCAGCATGCTTTTGCTGACGCCCGTGGCCTCCGCCACCTCGTCCAGCGTGATATTGCGTTTGCGCCTTAATTCCCGAAGATTCCCCGCAATGATTTGGTTCAAATCCTCCGCCGAAGCTGCCGCCATACTTTTATCCTTCCATTCTTTCCAATATGATGCGATCGTTATAGATAGCTTGCTACATCGATACCCATGCTGCGGGCCATATCCTGCCAATGTGAAAGCTGCTCGCTTGTCGGTATGCCAAAGCCCGCGTCGGGTGGAGGCATGCCAAGCTCTTTGTACTTTTCCTCGCCAAAACGGTGATAGGGGAGCAGCTCCAGCGAAGCGTGCGGCGCTTGAGCGCGTAAAAAGGCGAAGGCGCGGGACATGCTGTCGTCATCCGCATTGACGCCGAGAATGACGGGGATGCGCACCACCGTGGGCACGCCCAATTCGCCCGTTCTTTGGATGTTCTCCAGGATGAGGCGGTTATCCACGCCCGTAAACCTGCGATGCTGCGCCGGATCGATGTGCTTGAGGTCGATGAAGATAAGCTCCATCTTTTTGAGCGTCTCCGCAAGCGCGTCAAAGTCAAATTGCCCGCAGGTCTCGATGGCAAGATCGAAGCCCTCGTCATAAAGCGCGTCCGCAAGCTCCCCTAAGAATGCCGGCTGCGCCGTAGCCTCCCCGCCCGAAAAGGTCACCCCGCCGCCCGAAAAGCGGTAAAAGATGGCCTGCCGCCGCATCTCCCTGAGGATTTCTTCGGTTTCCACCCAGCGGGTCATGGGGTTTTGCAGCGTCTGCCCTTCGGGATTGGCGCACCACGCGCAGCGCAGCGGGCAACCGGCCATGAAGATGATGGTGCGGATGCCTTCGCCGTCGTTGACCGAAAAATGCTGTAGCTGCATGATGTAGCCGCCCATAAAGTGTCCTCCCGGATGATGGTATTAGAGGCTGTGCTCCGTCCTTGCGATGATGGCGTCCTGCATGGATTTGGAGAGGTTGACAAACTGTGTGGAATAGCCCGCCACGCGAACCAGCAGATCCTTGTAGTTTTCCGGGTGTGCCTGCGCGTCCCGCAGCGTTTCCGACGAGATGCAGTTGAACTGCACATGGAATGCGCCCAGCGAGAACAGCGTCTGGATCATCGCGCCAAGATTGGCCTGCCCGCGCTTGGTGGCGACAAGCTCCGGGTTCAAGCGAAGGTTCAGCAGCGTACCGCCCGAGTGTATCTCCTGATTGACCTTGGCGGTGGAGCGCATGGCGGCAAGCGGCGTTGATGTATCCGTGCCTACATAGGGGGATACGCCTTCGCTTGAGGGTTCGCCGTTTTTGCGGCCGTCCGGCGTGGCGCCCAGCACCCTGCCCATGGGGATATAGTTGGAAATGCCCATGAACGCGGTCAAAAACGGAGAGCCGAAGATATCCTTATATTGGTGAATCTCATCGTAAAAGTGATTGGCGATCTCTATGGCGACGTCGTCTGCGTAATCGTCGTCATTGCCGTATTTGGGACAATCCTGCGCCTGCCTGCGCAAATCCTCGAAGCCTTCCCAGTTGGCTTGCAGAGCCTTCACGAGCGTTTCCATGGTGCAGACCTTATCCTCGAACACCAGCTTTTTGATCGCCGCGAGGGAGTTGGCGACGACGGCAAGGCCGATGCCCGTGATGACGGGGCCGATGTTGTATTTTGCGCCGCCATGGGACAGGTCGCGGCCCGTATCCATGCAGTTTTCGATGCAGGAGGAGAGGAAGGGGCGCGGCACCATTTCCTTATGCAGCCGCTGCGCCTCCACCGTGAGGATGATGGAATGCCTGCAAAGGTTGTCGAACTGCTTGAAAAAGGCGGCCTTGCATTCTTCATAGGACGCGAAGGATGCGGCGGGCTTTTCCTCCAAGCCCATCCTTTCTCCCGTCATAAGGCTCACGCCCTGATTGAGCGCATATTCCAGCGCCGAACCAAAGTTGACGTTGACGGCGGCTGTCCATTCGCCCGTTTTGCGGTAATGGGGGACGACGCAGCCGCAGTTGTTCCAGTCCCGCGCGTCCTCGGGTTCGTAGCCGGCGTTGATAAGCATCTGGTAGCCCACGCTGTCGCTGTGGATGGCGGGGAAGCCGGTGCCCTTGGAGACAAGGTGCGTTACGGCGTCCAAAAATTCCTTGGGGCAATCCGCCTGCACGCGCACGGACAGACCCGGCTGGTGCGTTTTTGCTTCCTCCGTGGCCTTTAGCGCCATATAGGTAACGGCGTTGGTGCCGTCCTTGCCATCCCGCTTCTTGCCGCCCACGGTCAGGTTTTGGAACTGGTTATAGCCCGCGAAATAATCGGCGGTGTTGGCCGAGATCGTCCACACCCATTCGGAATATTTCAGCCACAGCGCCTCGATCAGCTCCTGCGCCGCGTCCTCCGTGATGGCGCCTTTTGCGAGGTCTGCTTCAAAATATGGGTTCATATACTGGTCAAAGCGGCCGGGGTTCAAGGACAGCGGATTTTCCGAGAGTATGCCGCCCACCTGTACGAACCAGAGGAATTGTATGGCCTCATAGAAGCTTTCGGGCGGGTTTTCCGGCACCCTGCGGCAGTTTTGGGCGATGACGCGCAGCTCGCGCGCACGCACATCGTCTTTTTCCGTCGCGGCCAGGCGCTCCGCCTCCTCCGCATAGCGGTGCGCATAGCGGATGATGCCCTTGGACGTCCAAAGGATGGAGGTGTAGAAATCCCTCTTATCCTCGTCCTCCGGCTTTGTGGGGTCAAGGCTTGCTATATGCGCCTCCGCCTCGCGGATGACGCCGCCAAAGCCTTTTTTGAACAATACATCCTGATAATCCGGCGTGATCTCGCCCACGGCCTGCCGCCACTTGGAATCATTGTCGATAATGCCCGTATCCACGCCGATATGGCGGGTATCCTCCGGCAGACGCGCCAGGAACGCCTCCTCCAAAGACTTGCCCTTCCAATAAGGGAAGATGCTTTCCCGCACGAAAGCCCGCTGTTCATCCGTCATGATATAGGGATCCTGCGGGCGGGTCGCAAACGTGTCCATTTCCTTGTCTACCCAAAGCCAGGAGAATTCCGGCGTCAGGATGCCGCACTTGCGGAATTCGCCTATCGCGCCCACCACAAGCTCACCCTCAAAAATATGTACGCCAAGCTGATCGCAGCAGTCGTAAAACGCCCGGGCGCGGCGGATGCACACGGGCAGACCCTCCGTTTCCTTATGGGATTGCGTCCAAATGAGCGCGCGCTCACAGGAGATTTCCGGCTTGGCCCCGACATAGTTCTGGCGTATCTTTTCTATTCGCTCGCTCACCATATTCGACAGTCTCCTTTGATTTAGTATTCCGCACTTTTGTGCGCTATTTCATACACAAAGCGTAGCATACTATATGCGCGTAGTCAAGGGCGCGTGATGTATGTTATAATTCCTTAAGGTATTTCTTATCTTGGCGCACGGCGCAAAAACGAAAGCGAGGGCATGGACGGGTTGGCTTCTTATTTGCTTATGGCGGCGGCGGTGATCGTCGCATGCGTGATCTTTAACAGGATATCCTCCAAGCTGGGTATTCCTACGCTGCTTGCCTTTATCCTGCTGGGCATGTTCTTTGGCGCGGATGGCGTCATCAAGATCCAGTTTGACGATTACGCCTTTGCGGAGCAGATATGCTCCATTGCGTTGATCTTCATCATGTTTTACGGCGGCTTTGGCACCAAATGGAGCGCCGCGCAGCCGATCGTTGTAAAGGCGGTGCTGCTCTCCTCGCTGGGGACGATCATCACGGCGGGGCTTGTGGGGCTGTTTTGCCGCTTCGTTCTTAAGATCGCGCTGTTGGAAAGCTTTTTGATCGGCGCTGTCATATGCTCCACGGATGCAGCGTCCGTGTTCTCCATCCTCCGCTCCAAACGCCTGAACCTTCGCTATCACACGGCTTCGCTGCTGGAGGTGGAGAGCGGCAGCAACGATCCCTTTTCCTATATGCTTACCGTCGTCGTGCTTTCCATCATGGATGGTAAGGTCGCGGGCGGCGCTTTTGCGTACATGCTGTTTGCGCAGGTCGCCTACGGGGTCGCCTTTGGCGCCGCGATCGCGGTCGTGTCCATGTTTTTCCTGCGGAAATTCCGCTTTTCCACCGCGGGCTTCGACGCCATCTTCATGGTGGCTGTGGCCATCATATCCTATGCCGCGCCTACCTATTTCGGCGGCAACGGGTATTTGAGCGCCTACATCGTGGGCATTGTGCTGGGCAACCAGCGGATAGAGCAAAAGCGGGCGCTGGTGAATTTCTTCGACGCGACCACGGGGCTTATGCAGATGGTGCTTTTCTTCCTGCTGGGCTTGATCGCCCTCCCCTCGCAGCTGCCCGGCGTGGCGCTCACGGGGCTGTGGGTCGCGCTGTTTTTGACCTTTGTGGCGCGGCCTGCTGCGGTGTTTGCCATACTGTCTCCGTTTAAGAGTAATTTGAACCAACAAATACTCGTTTCGTGGGCGGGCATGCGCGGCGCGGCCTCCATCGTTTTTGCCATTATGGCGGTGATCGATCCGGCGGTGATCAAGCACGACATATTCCATATCGTGTTTTTTATCGTGCTGTTCTCCATACTTTTCCAAGGCACGCTGATACCCTTCGCGGCGAAAGCCCTGCGCATGACCGACGACGAATCCGACGTTATGAAAACCTTTACGGATTATGTGGACGAGGTGCCCATTCAGTTTATCCAGTCCACGGTGTCCGCTTCGCATCCATGGGTGGGTCTGGAGGTGCGAGAGCTCGTATTGCCGCCTGAATCCCTCTTGGTGCTGCTCATCCGCGGCAGCAGAAAGATCGTGCCCAACGGCAAGACCGTATTGACCAAAGGCGACACGCTGGTTTTAAGCGGCAAGGCCACCAATCGCATCGACGGCGTGCGCCTGTACGAGAGGGTCATCTCCAAGGGGGACGATTGGGCGAACAAGACGCTCTCCGAAATCCCGTCCGGCCAGGATCTCATCATCATGATACGGCGCGGCGAGGAGATCCTCATACCCAAGGGGAATACAAGGCTTTTGGAGCGCGACACGCTGGTCATCAACGGGACGACGGCGGGTTAATCCGCAATTTCGTATTAAAATATAAAAAATGCGCTTGCGTTGCACAACACTTGCTGATACCATCAGAATGTATAAAATAGTGGGAGGATTGGAAATGCTATACACAAAGATATACAAAGCGAAGGATCCTGAGGCGGCCGGAAAAATCGCTGCCGATCAGTTTGAGGCCGTTATTAAAGAAAAGCCCGCGTGCGTGATCGGCCTTGCGACAGGCTCCTCGCCGCTGCCGCTTTACCGTGAGCTGATCGCGCGCGAACAGTGCGGTGCGATCGATTTTTCCCGTGTGCGCTCCGCCAATTTGGATGAATACAAAGGGCTTCCCGCTGATCATCCGCAGAGCTATCGCTTCTTCATGCAGGAAAATCTGTTCGATCATATCTCCATTCGTCCGGAAAACACCATCGTGCCCGATGGCCTTGCAAGCGATGTGGAGGCCATGTGCATGGCCTATGAACGCAGGATCGAGGATTGGGGCGGCGTGGATATCCAGCTCTTGGGCATAGGCCACGACGGGCATATCGGCTTTAACGAGCCCTGCGATCATTTTCCGCTGTGGACGCATGAGGTCGCGCTTACCGAGATGACCCGCAATGCCAACAAGCGCTTTTTCGATTCCCTTGACGATGTGCCGACGGCCGCGTTTACCATGGGAATTGGCACCGTGATGGCGGCGCGCAAGATCGTGATGATCATCACGGGCGCGGATAAGGCGGAGATTCTGTATCGCGCTTTCTTTGGCCCTGTCACGCCGGAGATACCGGCTTCCGTTTTACAGCTGCATCCCGACGTCGTGCTGGTTTGCGACGATGCGGCGTTTTCCCTTGCCGCACAAAAGACCGTATAAGCGGCGACGATCGGTCGATTTCTGTCAACAGATCATCAACAGGTCATATGAAAAAAGTGTGCATTGGAAGAAAATCCGATGCACACTTTTTTGCCGTTAGGGATCAATTTGCGGCGCGCTGCGCCTCTCCGAAGCGCTTGAGCTGCTCCGGAGAGGAGAGGAAGCGGTCGATGGCGAGATTGGCGGCGGAAAGCAGGTCGGGATTTTTGTCGATGGAGGAGGTGATGATGTCCACCGGATGCCCGCATTTGATCAGCTTTCTTTCGGATAAAAGCCTGCGGATGCAGGATAGCAGCAGCTCCGGCCGGTAGGTGATATCGCGGCCGTTGACGATGATCGCCTCCACGTCCAGCATATTGATCGTGTTGACGATCAGCGTGGTGAGGTAAAACGCCTCGCGTTCCACCACCTGCCTGGCTTCCGGCATGCCGTCGTTGGCAAAATCCACGATGGTGCGCCAGTTGGTAAAACGGCTGTCTATGGTCATGGCGTATGCAGTGATGCTCGCAAGCGTAGCATACAGCTCCGCGCAGCCGATATTGCCGCACTTGCAGCGCTTGCCGTTGATGTCGATGGTGGTGTGCCCCAGCTCGCTGCCGTTTCCAAGCTGGCTTTCGTTCAAATGGCGGTTGAGCACAAGCCCCCCGCCAAGGCCGCCGGTGACCTCCAGCACAAGAAAGCTGTCATAGCGATCCTTCACGCCGTAAAAAAGCTCGCTGAGCGCGTGCGTGCACGCGTCGTTTTTCAACGTCACAGGGCAGTGATAGCGCTCAGAAAGCAGGCTGACGACCGGCGAGTGCTCGAACGCGATCAGGTTGGGTGGGTCGTCTATGGTGCCCGCCTCCACATTGATAGGCCCCGGCGCGCCCACGCCGATGCCGATGAACGTGCCGGCGGGCTTTACCTGCGCGATGGCGTTATCGATCATGCTAAACAGCTTGGCATACGCCGTTTCGCGGGTATCGTAGGGGGCGACAAGGTCGACATGCTCACAGGCAAGCTCGTTTCCGCAGAAATCGAAAAGACCGGCGGCAAAATAGTCGCGGCGGATGGCGACGCCGACGCAGTAGCATGCGCTGCCGTTGAGCTTTAAGGCGATGGAGGAGCGTCCGCTCGATTTGAGCGCGATGGAGGAGCCCTCCACAAGCAAGCCTTGGTTGAGCAGCGCATCCACCTGCAGGCTGATGGCGGCGCGCGTAAGACCCATTCTTCGCGCAAGCTCGGAACGCGAGATGGATTCGATGCGCAGCTCCTCGATCAGCCTGCGGTAGTTGGAGTATTTCATGGTTTCTGCATTGAGCGCTTTTTTCTTCATAACGGTAACACCTCAATATTGCAATTCTAACATAAAAAAGCGGATTTGATTAGTTGAAATTTTATTCCTTATAAAAAGCAAGATGGGTCGGACGCCTTGGTGCGGTATCCTGCCCATCTTGCATTTGCTGTGGTTTTCAATGAGGAAATCTCCCAAAGCCTCTAACGCCGTGCCGCTTCGAGCGAAAAGCGGCTTACAGGAACTGGCTGAATTCCACCTTTTCCTTATTCGGCCCTTCGATCGTGAAAAAACGCACCCCATTTGCCCAGAACGGGAGGAAATGTATCTGGTCATGGGTGTTGTTGAGCGCATTTTCGTTGATATATTGGTACACCGCATCCACATCCGCCACGTCGATCGCCACATGATCGATCGCGCCGATTTTCATCGCGGGCGCGTCGCTTTCATATGCTTCGATCACCAAGGTTTTGAGCTTTAAAAACACAACCCTGCTGCCGTCATTCAGCGTTTCATAGGCCGTTTCAAAGCCCAGCTTCTGATAAAAAGCCAGCGTTGCTTCCATATTGCCCGTGGGTATGCCTACATGCTGGATACCCGTTGCGTAGTTCTTCAAATCCACTTTTCATTCCCCCGCTTATCGCTTTATGGCTTATTGATCCAAGTCCACCAGTACCTTCATGGTGGTTTCCTGATTGGCCTCGATGTACTTATAGGCGTCCAAATACTCCTTAAAGGCAAAGTGCTTGCTCATGAGAGGCTTTAGCTGTATGCGCCCCTCGCTTACCAGCCGGATGGCGTCCAGATAGTCCTCATGCCTGTACATCATGGTGGTGTTGAGATCAATCTCATGGTCGTTGAGCACCGCGAGGTCAACGCTAGCCATCTTGGCAAATACCGCCACGAGTATGATGGTGCTGCCCTTTCGCGCATAGTGGATCGCCTGCCCCATCGTCGCGTCGTTGCCGGCGCAGTCGTATATGACGTCCGCCTTGTCGGGGCCGAAGGCTTCGAGCATGGCGGTGTTGAGGTCGGTTTTGCCTGCTAAAAAGACATGATCCGCCCCAAGGCTTTTGGCAAGCGCAATGCGATATTCCGAAACGTCGCTTACCGCCACAGACGCGGCGCCCAGCGCCTTCACGGTCTGCATAAGCAGTATGCCGATGGGGCCGCAGCCAAGGATGGCTACCTTGGCGCCGGTGAGATCGCCGTAACGCTTGGCCGCGTGCACGGTAACGGCCAGCGGCTCGATCATGGCGCCCTCGTCATAATCCATGGTCGGGGGCAGCAGATCTACCTTGGAGGCGTCCACCGCAAAATAGGTGCTCGCAGCGCCGGTGGTCTGAAAGCCCATGACCTTAAGCTCCTCGCAGAGGTTATACTTGCCGTGGGTGCAGGGATAGCACTTGCCGCAGAATACCTGCGGTTCGATGGTCACCTTGTCGCCGACCTTGAAGCCGGTGACGCCCGCGCCCAGCTTTTCCACACAGCCGGATACCTCGTGGCCTTGGGTGACGGGATACTTCGTAAAGGGGTGTTTGCCGTGATATACATGGATGTCAGAGCCGCATATGCCAAGGCGCATCATCCTGATAAGAAGCTGACCCGCCGCGGGCTCCGGCATAGGCAGCTCCCGGAAGGCGATCTCGCCGGGCGCGGTCATGACCTGCTGCAACATGGTTTCTTTCATAATCGTACTTCCTTCCCTCGAAAAAGCGTTAGCGGCAGCTATAGGCGCCGTCCACGATGATATCCGAACCCGTGGTGTAGCCGGAAGCGTCGCACGCAAGATAGATGACCGCGGGGATCAGCTCCTCAGGGGTGCCCATGCGATGCAGCGGCATCAGCGGCGTCCACGCATCCTTAAGCTCCTGCGGCGTATCCACGGACATGGGGGTGGCGATATAGCCGGGGCTGAGGCTGTTTACCCGGATGCCGTAATCCGCCCATTCGATGGCCAGGGACTTCGTCATATGCATAACGCCCGCCTTGGAGGCGTTGTAGGAACACTGCCATTGGGGAATATTGACGATGCTGCCCGACATGGAGGCCATGTTGATGATGCTGCCCTTGATGTTATTTTCCTTCATGAGCTTACCCGCCGCGCGCGCCACGATGTATTCGCCGGTGAGGTTCACGTCCAGGACGTTCCGGAATTCCTCGATGGTGGCGTCGAAGGTGTCCTTATGCAGGCATATGCCCGCGTTGTTGAACACCACATCCACGCTGCCATAGGTATCCATGATCTTTTGCATGGCCGCGTCAACGCTTTCCTCCTTGGTGACGTCGGTGGAGATAAACATGGCTTCGCCGCCCGCCTCTCGAATCTTGGCAAGGGTCTCGTCCGCGTTGCTTCTTGCAAGGATGACGACCTTCGCCCCGGCCTTGGCTAAGCCTATAGCGACCACCTGCCCGATACCGCGCCCGCCGCCGGTCACCACCGCGACCTTCCCGGTCAAGCCAAACAATTCATCCAAATACATCATGATTTCCTCTCTTTCTTTTATGATTATGAAGTCGATGCGGTTCTGTTTGTTTGATACTTTAATAAATCTATTTAACTAATTATTGCATCAGCCTTCCCGTTTGTCAATATCGTTTTTGTATGCCGGTTTCGTTCGGCTTGTTTGGGAACGCCGCGCCTAGATCTGCGCGATAAACGGTTCAATAAACAGAAGCGCCGCGCCCACGGCGGAAGGCTCGTGCTGAAAGGTCGCCGCCTTGATATAGGAAGCGTCTTGAGAAAAGGTGTTGCGCCGTCCCGCCATACCCCGCAGCGCGTCTATGTAAGGCTCGATGTATTCGCCTATATAGCCGCCGAGGATGACCGGGCAGTCAAAGGCCATGCGCAGGTTGTTGATGAGTATGGACAGGTTTTGAAGATACGCCTGCCAACTCTCGTTTGCGGCCGCGTGGTTTTGCCGCAGCAGGGCAAAGAAAGCGTCCAGCTTTCCGTCCGTCAGGGAAGAAAGGGAGGATGCGGAGCAGTATGCGTCCGCGCATCCCCGCTTACCGCAGTAACAGGGCTTTCCCCCGTCCACGAGGGTCATATGGCCGAACTCGCCTGCAAGCTGATTTCCCCCCGTATACAGCACATCGTTGATGATGACGGCGCCGCCCACAGAATCGCTGACGGAGAGGTAGACAGCCGTGCCGATGGAATGGTTATTCCATAGCTCCGCCAAGGCCGCGGCGTTGGCGTCGTTGCAAAAGCGGCAGGGGAAGGGAAGGTATGCTTCCAGCTCGGCACAGAGCATATCGCTTTCATTGAGAACGTGGGAATACAAGAGGGTGCGGGAATCGCCGGAAAGTCTGCCGGGTACTGAAACGCCAACGCCCAGTATCAACGCGGGATCGATGCCGTGCGATAGCATGCAGCCGTCTATGAAGCGGGCGAGAAACGCGTAGTATTCTCCTGTTCTTTCAAAGGGGATGGCGGTTTTTTGTTTAAAAATAGCCGCGCCCTTCATATCCACGAATACCACGCTGATATGGTGCAGGGTGATATCTATGCCCACGGACAGGCGCGCACGCGTGTTGCAAGCGAGCGTCACCGCCTTGCGTCCGCCGTTGGATTCGGCGGCGCCGGCCTCATATACGAAGCCGTCGTCCATGAGGGATTTGACGATATTGATGACCGTAGGCATGCTTAGATTGAGGGAATGGGCGATTTCGGAGCGTGTGGTCAGGTCGTGGCGCAATATATATTGAAAAACGCGATTCCTGTTCGCGCGATATACCTTATGATTGTTAACCTGCCGCATCTCCATTGCTTTTTCCTCGCCGCATCGTGATCGTTGCCGTATGGCGCGTTTTGCGTATGCCGTGACGCACCGTTTACTGCAATTCTAACATAAAAACGCGGGTTTGATTAGCTAAAAAATTATTCTTTTCTTTTTTTGTCAACCCACTTGACGATATATGATGTGCGTAGTATAATAAATACATCGAATATGTCAACTCACTTAACAAATTGTCGGCGACGACATTTCCCCCTGCAAAAGAACGCTTTGACCGCCGCGACTGCGGCACGAATTTGTATAATCCATGCTTACATGAGGTAATTGGAAAAATGGCCAGATTGATTTGTGCCGGACATGCGTCCTGCGACCTTCCCTTCACGCCTGTGGACAGGGACGTGTTCGATAAGGATACCCACTTTGTCAAAGACGCAAAGGTGCTTACCGGCGGCGACGCCTTGAACAGCTCCGTGTCGCTTGCCAGGATGGGGATGGGCGAGGATATCAGGTTCGTAAGCGTAGTGGGCGACGATGTTTTCGGCAAAATAACGACGGACTATCTTCTTGCGCACGGCATAGCCACAGACTATATCCGCGTAGACCCTGCGGCGCACTCCCTTGTCACCGTGGTGCTCATCGACAGCTTTAACGAGCGGCATTTCGTCTGCTACGGCGATGCGGCCAGAAAGCTCACCACAAAAGACGTGCTTTCCAATATCGGGGAGGATACGAAGTATCTTCATATCGGCTCCTTCATGTCGCTGGATATGCTTGAGGGCGATAACCATAGGGATATGTTCCGATTCGCAAGGGAAAAGGGCATCCACACCAGCTTTGACGTGAATTTTGATAACGAAGGAAAGTGGATCAAGAAGGTAGAGAAGGGTCTGCCCTATACCGATTTGATGTTTGCAAGCTATGACGAAGCGGTCGCCTTGAGCGGCTTGCGGGATCCGGAGGAGATGGGCGCGTTTTTCCAAAGCAAAGGCGTCGGCAGCTTTGTGCTGAAGCTGGGCTCCAAGGGCTGCTATGCTACTGATTTCAAGACCAAGTATTTTATACCCACCTATACCGATATGCCTGTGGTGGATACGACAGGCGCGGGCGACGCTTTTGTTGCGGGATACCTTTACGGCCTGATGAACGGCTTTTCCATGGAGGCGTGCTGCATACTCGGCAATGTGCAGGGCACGCTTGCGGTGGGCGAGCTTGGGTCGCATTCCGGCACGGGGGATATGCAAGCCGTGCGGAACTTTATAAAAAAACACGGCGCCCTTACCGAGAATGGCGCAAAACTGTTGGCGAATCTGTAGCGGATGCCATTCCAACTGGCGCAGCTGCGACTGACCGAAATGCGAGGAGACTGAAATGCCGTATTTGATGGGGATCGATCTGGGAACGTCCAGCCTCAAGACGATGATCGTGGATGAAGCGGGCAAAGCGATGGCAATCGCTTCGCGCGACTATATGATCGAATCGCCTGTGGCGGGCTTTGCCGAACAGACGCCCCAGGTTTGGTGGGACGCATGCGTGGCAACGTGTCGGCAGGCGATCGCGCAAAGCGGCGTGGACGTTTCTTTGATCAAGGGCGTCGGCTTTTCCGGCCAGATGCACGGCATGGTGCCGCTGGATGAAAATTATGAGGTGGTTCGCCCCGCCATTTTGCATTGCGACGCGCGTTCATGCGAACAGGTGCAGATGATTTGTGAAACGCTGGGCGCGCAAAGGATCCGCGAATTGACCGGCAACCCGATCTATACAGGCTTTCTTTTGACCTCGCTTCTTTGGGTGCGGGACAACGAGCCTGAAAATTATCGCAGGATACGCCATGTGTGCCTGCCCAAGGATTATATCAAGTACAAGCTGTGCGGCCTGCTTTCCTCGGATTACTCCGACGCGTCCGCAACTCTGGCGTTCGATTTGGAGAACAACTGCTGGTCAAAGCAGCTGTTGGACATCTTCTCCTTGCCGGCGGATATTTTCCCCGCCTGCTTCGACGCGTTTGCGCCGGTGGGCTGTGTGACGGAGGCGGCGGCGCTGGAAACGGGGCTTTGCGAGGGTACGACGGTCGTTGCGGGCGGCGCCGATCAGGTCATGCAGGGCTTGGGCAACGGCGCGATCGGCTTTGATACCGCGACGGTCAACATCGGCAGCAGCGGGCAGGTCAGCTTTCAAAGCGCAATGCCGCTTGTGAATCCCGCGCTTTGCACCAATACCTTTGCCGGCTATCAAAAGGGGCGCTGGATCGTGATGGGCGCGATCATGCACGCGGGGCTTGCCCTCAAATGGTTTAAGAACCTTCTGGATATCAAGAGCTACGCGCAGCTGGACGCGCTGGCCGCATCCGTGCGTCCCGGCAGCGGCGGCGTGCTGTTTCTGCCCTATCTAAATGGCGAACGGACGCCGCACATCAATCCGGCGCTGAGCGCCTCCTTCTTCGGCTGCACGATGCAGACCGGCAAGGCGGAAATGGCTCGCGCGGTGATGGAGGGCGTTGCCTTTGCACTCATGCAGTGCATGGAGGTCTGCGGGGACATCGGGCTTTCTGCGAGCGAGGTCATCGCCTCTGGCGGCGGCGCAAGAAGCGAGCTGTGGCTGCAAATCCAATCCGATATCTACGGCCTGCCGCTCAAGGTAGCGGAGAGCGCGGAGCAGGCGTGTCTGGGCGCCGCGATCGTTGCGGGCGTGGGCTGCGGCGTTTATGAGGATGTGGCGCAAGGGTGCGCCGCGGCAGTCCGCTATCAGGACAAGGTGATCCTGCCGGATATGAAAAACCACGCGATATACATGGAATACTATCGGCTCTTTAAGGACAGCTATCAGGCGGGGCGCGACATTTTCACGCGGGCAACACGGCTGGGCCGCGAATCATAATTGGGATTGATCCGAAGCGCAGGCTTCGATCCGATAAAATTGGCTTGGGAGGTGAATCGATTGGACGATATGCTGAATCGAAGCGATTATATTCTGAATGTCGACGGCGTTTCAAAGGCTTTCGGCGGAACGCAGGCATTGAAGGATGTACAGCTTCATGTGAAAAAGGGCGAGGTGCATGCGCTTCTTGGTGAAAACGGCGCGGGCAAATCGACGCTGATGAACATCATCATAGGTCTGCTGCAAAAGGACGCGGGCACCATTGAATTTGAAGGGAAGCCCTATCATGTGAAAAGTCCGGTGGAAGCGATGAATCTTGGCATCACCATGATCCATCAGGAGCTGAATCCGGAACCCAACATGACGGTTGCGGAGAACCTGTTCCTGCATCGTGAGAGCATGAAGGGCAAGTCGTTTTTCCTGGATAAAAAGGCGCAGAACAAGCGCGCGGAGGAATTGCTTTCCAAGTTCTCCACGCCCTACGGCCCCAAGACCATGATGAAGGATATGACGCTGGCGCAGGTGCAGATGTCCGAGATTATCAAGGCAGTGTCCTGCGACGCGCGCCTGATCATCATGGACGAGCCGACCTCGTCGCTGGATTCCAATGAAACGGATCATCTTTTCAATACCATTCGAGAGCTGAAGGCGCGCGGCGTTTCCATCATCTACATTTCGCACCGCATGGAGGAGATTTTTGAGATTTGCGACCGCGTATCCGTTTTCCGCGACGGCACCTATGTCGGCGCCCGGGACATGGACGGCGTTACCCGTGAGGAGCTGATTCACCTGATGGTCGGCCGGAAGGTCACAAGCGTTTTTCCCAAGGTGGACTGCCCCATAGGCGACGAGGTTTTCCGCGTGGAGGGGCTGTGCGGCAACGGCTTTGAAGATATCAGCTTTACCGTGCATGCCGGTGAGATCGTGGGTCTTTCGGGTCTTGTCGGCTCCGGACGGAGCGAGACCGTGCGCGCGATCTTCGGGCTTGACCCCATCAAAAAGGGCAAGATGTTTTTAAACGGCAAGGAGATCAACATCAAAAACCCGCGCAGCGCTATCAAAAAGGACATCTGCATGGTGAATGAGGATCGCAAGGCTTACGGCCTTTGCCTGTTCCGTTCCCTGCGCGAAAACATATCCCTTCCCACGCTGCCGGATCGCCAGAGGAAGCCGCTGATCAACCAGCAGCGCGAAAAAGAGGAGGTTGCCACGGTCGCGGAAAAGCTGACGGTCAAGGCTGCCAGCATGGAGCACAACGCTTACTCGCTTTCGGGCGGCAACCAGCAAAAGGTGGTTTTGGCCAAGTGGGTCATGGCCTCTCCCAAGTTCCTGATTCTGGATGAACCGACACGCGGCGTCGACGTGGGCGCCAAGTCGGAAATTCATACGCTTATGAGCCAGTTCGCCTCCCAAGGCATGGCGATCCTGATGATTTCCTCCGAATTGCCGGAGATTATGGGCATGAGCGACAGGATTTTGATCTATCACGAGGGAAGGCTCAACGGTGAGTTTTCCCGACAGGATATCTTGGACGCACATGTGACGCAGAATGATATCCTCGCAAAAGAATTCGGGCAATAACAGGAGGGAACCATTATGGAAATGAAGTCGGTGGAAAAGAAGTCCTTTTTCAAAACGGATGAATTCAAGCTCTTTATGGGGAAGTACGGCATTGGCGTTATCCTTTTCGGGATGCTGGTGATCCTGTGCATCGTGGAACCGTCTTTCCGCAGCACCAGAAACTTTATCAACATTGCCAAGCAGGTCGCCATCAACGGCATGATCGCTTACGGCATGTGTCTTGTCATCACCTCGGGCGGTATCGATCTGACCGTGGGCGCGCAGCTTGCGCTCGCGGCGTGTCTCTTGGGCGAGTTCATTATGAAGCGGGAAATGGCAATCCTGCCCGCATGCATATTTACGCTTGCGATCACGACCTTCCTGGGCATGTGCAACGGGCTATTGATCGCCAAGTTCAACATGTTCCCGTTCGTGGTGACGCTATCCATGCAATTGGTCATACGAGGGCTTGCGCAGGTCATCAGTAACGCGCAGGCGATCTCCATGACCAAAGAGGCGTTCAAAAATATCTATTCCGGTTTTGTGGGACCCATCCCCGTGCCCGTGATCCTGTTTTTGATCGTGACCGTTATCATGTATCTTCTTCTTCATTGGACGAAGCTGGGCAGGTACATCCTCGCAACCGGCGGCAATGAGAAGGCTGCCGTCGCCTCCGGCGTCAACGTATTCTGGACCAAGGTGCTGGCGTATACCATCAGCGGCTTCCTCTCCGGCTTGGCGGGCATCATATTGACGGCCAAGACGAGCTCGGCGCAGTCCAATCTAGGTATAGGCTATGAGACAGACGCCATCGCGGCGTGCGTCATCGGCGGCACCTCCTTCTTGGGCGGCGTTGCGACGGTTCCCGGCGTGTTTATCGGCATCTTCATCATCGGCTGTATCTATAACGGCATGAACCTCATCGGCGTCAGCTCCTATTATCAGACCATCGTCAAGGGCGCCATGATCATCGCCGCCGTTCTCTTTGATAAGATGATGAACCAAAGAACATAAGGCTTTCACACGTTGTATACCGCATCAGCGGTTTACATAAAAAAACTTAGGAGGAACAACTATGAAAAAACTCTTGGCACTACTTCTGACCATGGCGATGGTACTCTCCCTGGTTGCTTGCGCAGCCCCCGCCCCCGCAGCTCCCGCTGCCCGCGCCGGCGATGTAAACGGCGATGGCAAGTTCGTCGTTGGCTACATTTCCAAGAACACCACCGACACCTTCCATGGCCCCATCAACGCCCATGCGACCGCTACGCTGGACGCACTGGTAGCCGATGGCACCATCGACGAGTGGACTGGCATCCTGGATGGCCTGACCGACCCCGGCAAGCAGTGCGACCTCGCTGACGACTGCATCACCAAGGGCTGCGACGCCGTCATCATTCTGCCCGCAGAGGCCGAAGGTGCCGCCCCCGCCGTCCAGAACCTCACCGATAACGGCGTTGCCGTCGTCGTCGTGAACTCCAAGACCACCAACACCGATGAGCTCGCCGCTACCTATTGCGGTTCTGACGATGTGTATGCCGGCACCCTGCTTGCACAGCACGTTGTTGACAATTGCCCCAATGGCGGCAAGTACATCCACATTCAGGGCGTTCTGGGCAACTCCGCACAGATTCAGCGCGGCGAAGGCATGCACAGCATCATGGACGCGCTCACCAACTTCGAGATGGTTGAGGAAATGACCGGTAACTGGCTGTCCGACGAAGCGCAGCGTATCGCTACCGATGCTCTGAACAAGTACGGCGATGAGCTCGTTGCCATCATCTGCGACAACGACGACATGTCCTCCGGCGCACAGGGCGTTTGCAACGAGGCTGGCCGCTCCGACATCGTCTGCATCGGCGTTGACGGCAACAACTATCCTCTGTCCATGGTCAAGGCTGGCACCATGCTCGCCACCGTGCTGCAGGATGGCGTTGGCCAGATCCAGGCCGGTATCGACGCAGTCGTCGCCATCTCCAAGGGCGAGACCGTTGAGAAGCTCTATGACGTTCCCTTCGTGCTCGTTACCTCCGCGAACGTCGATCAGTACTACACTGGCGAATAATCACAGGTAAATGAAAAAGGGGTCTCCAGCCGGACGTTTCGGGCCGGAGACCCCCTCTCTTTAAAGCTGGGAATCCTACCGGGCGCGCACGCCCGTTGATCATGCAAGATATAGGCAACGAATCTGTGCGCTTTATATGGCAAACTTGAAGATAAAAAAGAGGTAAGCGATTATGCTGATGAATATGAAAGAACTGCTCGCGGTGGCAAAGGAACACAATTTCGCCATTCCGGCTTTTAATATCGGAACAGGAGAGATTCTAAAGGGCGTGATGGAGAGCTGCGAGAAATTGCAGGCGCCGGTCATTCTGGCGATCCATCCGTTGGAACTGGATTTTCAGGGGGATAGCTTTGTGCAAAGCTGCCGGTATCTGGCGAGCACCTCCAAGGTGCCCTGCTGCATCCATCTGGATCATGCGGGCGAGAGCGATATTTACAGGGCTGTGCGCGACGGCTTCACTTCGGTGATGATCGACGCGTCGCATATGCCTTTCGATGAGAATGTGGCGATCACCAAGAAGATCGTCGATTTCTGTCACCCGCTGGGTGTCACGGTAGAGGGTGAGCTGGGCACGATCGGCAGCACGGAGGGGGATGTGGAAACGGTCGGCACCGACATTATCTACACCAAGCCCGAGGACGCCAAAAAGTTCGTGGAGCTTACGGGTGTAGACGCGCTTGCCATCGCCATCGGCACGGCGCACGGCATCTATCCCAAGGGCTTCAAGCCCCAGCTCAAGCTTGATCTGCTCGATGCGATCAAGGCGCAGGTGGATGTACCCTTGGTGCTTCACGGCGGCTCCTCCAATCCGGACGATGAGATCGCCGAGTGCGCAAGGCGCGGCGTCAACAAGATCAATATCTCCTCCGACATCAAGAAGCCGCTGTTCCAGAGCCTTAGGAAAGTGCTCAACGAACATGACGAAAACTTCCGCGAACCCTTCTTGGTGCTTGTCGAGCCCGTGCAGGAGATGAAAAAGGTCGTCGAGCAGAAGATCAAGCTGTTCAATGACGACGATAAGATGAAGTATTACACGCTTTCAGCGCTGTAGACGAGATCGTTTTTCCTCCGACTGTTGCGGTGACGAGCAAATAGAGAAATACCCGTTGCCGCAACAGTTTTATTGTACGGTGCGTTTTTCCTGTTATGCTGTGAACAACGGCAAAAAAATGCTGAAAACGCCGCAGGGCGCAAGCCGTGCGGGTGAAGAATCGTGGGGGGGCTTTTATGCGATATGATATCGTGGCGATGGGCGAGCTGCTGATCGACTTTACGGAAGCGGGCTTTTCACCCGCAAAGCAGAGGTTGTTTGAACAAAATCCGGGCGGTGCGGTTGCAAACGTTGCCTGTGGTGCTGCACGGCTGGGGCTGCACACCGCCTTTATCGGCAAGGTCGGCAACGACATGCACGGCCGCTATCTTAGGGATGTGCTGCAACAGGCGAACGTGAATACGGACGGGCTGCTTCTTTCCGACGAGGTGTTTACCACCTTGGCGTTCGTGTCGCTGTCCCCCACGGGGGAGCGCGAATTTTCTTTCGCGCGAAAGCCGGGTGCGGATACCTGTCTGTACGCGGAGGAGCTTTTGGACGCGCAGCTTACAAATTGCGCCATTTTCCATGTGGGGTCGCTTTCCATGACGGACGAGCCGGTGCGAAGCGCTACCCTGTATGCCGTGCAAAGGGCGAAGGCGGCGGGGGCGGTTATTTCCTATGATCCCAATTACCGTGCGCCGCTGTGGAAAAGCGTGGAAGAAGCGAAGACGCAGATGCGCGCCTTGCTGCCTTATGCGGATCTTGTCAAGCTGTCGGATGAGGAAACCGAGCTTTTGACGGATGAAACGCAGCCGGAAGCCGCGCTGGATCGTCTGCTGGCGGCGGGCGCGAAATGCGCCGTCGTGACGCTGGGAAAGCGCGGCGCGATGCTGGGTTTTGGCGGCGCGCGCACGCATTTCCCCACCATACCCGGCTTGACGGTGATGGATACAACGGGCGCGGGGGACGCGTTTTGGTCTGCGTTTTTAAGCCGCGTTGTAAAGGGCGGGCTGCTGAGTGGCCTGAGCGAGGAAAGCGCTGCTCGCTATGTGCGTTTTGCAAACGCCGCCGCGGGGTACTGCGTCGGCAGGCGCGGCGCGATCCCTTCCATGCCTACCGAGGCGGAGGTGCAAAGCTTGCTTTGAAGTATAGGCAAGACCATGCTATACTGTCAGAAAAGGTCATGCAATATGACAAAGGGAGGATTTTCCATGAAAAACGACGCATATTCTTACTTCATCGAACAAGACTACAACTGTGCGGAATCCGTTGTGCGCGTGGCAAACGACAGGTTTGGCATGCAGCTTCCCGAGGAGGGCATGCAGCTCTTGAGCGGCTTTGGTGGCGGCATGTGCTGCGGAAAAGCCTGCGGCGCTATATGCGGCGCACTGGCGATCGTCAGCAAAAATGTGGTAGAGGGCAGAGCCCACGCAACGGAGGGGTTTAAGGACAAGTGCGCGGGGATCGTGGAGCGGATGGAAAATGAGTTTGGTTCCCTGAACTGCGCCGACATCAAGCCCAAGTATTTTAAGGAAGACACCCGTTGCCTCGAGGTCGTGGAAAAGGCGTCGGACATTTTGGAAGCGTATATGAAGGAGCTGTCCGAATAAGCTGCGCTTGCACCCATGCTATGACACGGAAAGGAAACAAAAGATGAAGGTCGTTATTGTAGGCGGCGTGGCGGGCGGAGCCTCCGCTGCGGCGCGTATCCGTCGTTTGGATAACCATGCGACGATCGTGATGTTTGAACGCGGCGCGCATGTGTCCTTTTCCAACTGTGCGCTGCCCTATTATGTGGGCGGCGCTGTGGAAAGCAGCGATGCGCTCATTATGATGACGCCCGCGTCCTTCAAGGCGCGCCACGATATCGATGTGCGCGTGATGAGCGAGGTCATCGCTATTTTGCGCGAAGAAAAATGCGTGCTTGTGCGGGAAACGGACACCGGCAGGGAATATAAGGAAAGCTATGACAAGCTTGTGCTCGCGCCGGGCGCGAACGCCGTCAAACCCAAAAGCATTACAGGCGTCAACAGCAAGAATGTATTCACCGTGCGCAATGTGACGGACGTTTGCAGGCTTAAGGCGTATGTCGATGAGGTCGGCGCACAAAACATCGTCGTTGCGGGCGGCGGCTTTGTCGGTATGGAGCTTGCCGAAAATTTTGTCAAGGCCGGGAAAAGCGTAAGTCTGATCGAGGGCGCGGAGCAGGTCATGGCGCCGTTTGATCAGGATATGGCGCAGATACTCCATAAGGAAATGGCGGATAACGGCGTCCGGCTTTATCTTGGCAGCATGGTGCGGGAAATTACGGATACCAGCGTCAAGGCGACAAAGGACGGTAAGGAGATCGAGGTTCCCGCAGAGGCGGTCGTTCTTGCCATCGGCGTTGCGCCGGAAACCGCGCTTGCGGTGCAAGCGGGCTTGGAGATCGGCGAAAGCCGCGGTATCAAGATAAACCACAATTATCAAACCAGCGACCCCAATATCTATGCCGTGGGCGACGCGATCGAGACCTTTGACCGGATGGGAAGGAAGTACGGCAGCCTGCCGCTTGCAGGACCCGCGCAGCGACAGGCGCGCGCGGCGGCGGATCATATTTGCGGCATGCAGCACAACAACAATGGCTTTATCGGCACCGCCTGCCTGCGCATGTTCGGGCAGAACGCAGCCTGTACCGGCATGAACGAAAAGGCGGCGCAAAAAGCCGGAATCCCCTATGACGTTGCCTATGTGCTGCCATCGGATAAGGTGGGCATCATGCCGGACGCGCACTATATGGCGTTCAAGCTGCTTTTTGAGGTGCCGACGGGTCGCGTTCTGGGGGCGCAGGCGATCGGCAAGGGGGATGTGACCCGGCGCATCGACGTGATCGCAACGATGATCACGATGGGCGGCACGCTGGAGGATCTTAAGGAATTGGAGCTTTGCTATTCTCCCGTATACGGCACGGCCAAGGACGTCGTCAACATCGCGGCGCTGGTGGGGCTGAACCTTTTGTACGGCAGAATCCGCCAGGTGCGTGTATCCGATGTGCGCGCGCTGGTGGAAAGCGGCGCGTACATCATCGATGTGCGCGAGGAGAAGGAGTATGAACGCGGCCATATCAAGGGCGCAAAAAATATTCCGCTCTCCCAGTTTAAAGAGCGCATGCATGAGGTGCCCAGGGACATTCCGGTATATCTGCATTGCAGGACTTCGCAGCGCAGCTATTATGCGCTGTGTGAGCTGCTGGGCAACGGCTACGACAACGCCGCAAACATCAGCGGCTCCTTTTTGGGCATTTGCCTGTACGAGTATTTCAAGGATCAAAGCGAGGGCCGCGAGCCTATCGTAACGGCGTATAATTTTAACTGATAAGCGAAGTGATGCAGCATCAAAGCGGAGGAGCCGAAAAGACGGCGCCTCCGCTTTTGAATCGGCGGTGCAAAGCGTCACGCCGCCTTTTGCATACCATTTACATCGATGATGGTTTCGCCCTCCAGCAGCAGCTTATCGACGGTCACAAAGGTATATCCCTCCGCTTGCGCCGTTTCCAGCAGCGTGGGCAGATATTCCTTGATCTGGTAGCCGTTGTTGTGACAAAGAATGATGCTGCCCGGCTTCAGCGCGGGCAGCACGGTGTCAAGGATATCCTGCGCGCTGCGCTCCTCGCGCCAGTCTACCGTATCTACATCCCACTGCACAACCTCATAGCCTAGGCTGCGTGCGGTCAGGATCACGGTATCGTTGTATTCGCCATAGGGCGCGCGAAAAAGGGTGGTGCGCGCGCCAATGAGGGGCTCGACGACCTTTTCAAAGGCGGCAAGCTCTTTTTCGATGGCGCCGGCCTGCATGCTCGCCATATGCGGGTGCGTGGCGGAGTGATTGCCGACCACATGGCCGTCCTGCACCATGGCGCGCACTTTGTCCGGGTATTTTTCGGCCCAGAAGCCGCAAAGGAAAAAGGTGGCTTTCACATCATGCTTCTTTAGCGTTTCCAGTATAAAATCGGTCTTGTCGTCCTCGAACGCCGCGTCGATGGTAAGGGCAATGACCTTGTCCGTGCGCTCTACACAATAGACGGGGACTTCCTTTTTGCGCCCCGCCAGCACGACGCGTTCATAGTTGTCGCCATAAGCGGAGGCCGAGGTGCTCACGGCTGTGGCGCTGCCGTCGAGAAAGAACAGCCAGACGATCAGGACAAGCAGGATCACGCAAAGAACGCATGCGGCGATGATAAGGGACTTTTTGGTAATGACGAATATACGCAACGCAGGATACCCCCTTGTTTTTCTTGTAGAAATATATGCGGGCATGGCGCGCGACTTTCGGATATGGTAAAATAAAACCATGGAAGAAATACGGGGCGAGATCAAACGGATCATCTATCGGAATGAGGAAAACGGCTTTACCGTGATGGAGCTTGTGGACGGCGACGGCGACGAGATCACGGCGGTAGGGTCTTTGCCGCTGTGCAGCGTGGGCGAGCGGGTGGAGCTTAGCGGCACATGGACGGCGCACAAGACCTATGGAAGACAGTTCAAGGCGGAGGGCAGCAAGACGCTTGCGCCGGCTACCCTGCACGCCATCGTCAACTATCTTGGCGGGGGGCTTATCAAGGGCGTGGGGGAGAGCACCGCGCGCGCCATCGTGCAAACCTTTGGGATGGATACGTTGACCATAATGGAAGAAACGCCGGAGCGACTGACGGAGGTGCCGGGTATAGGCCGCATGCGCGCGCAGACGATTGCGGATTCGTACGCTGTGCAAAAGGACATGCGGGACATCATGATGGCGCTGCAGGAATACGGCGTCACCGTTACGCAGGCCATCAAGCTTTATAAGATATACGGGCCGCTTTGCCTTGGCAAGATACGGGAGAATCCCTATTGCCTGATCGCGGATGTGGAGAGCATCGGCTTCAAGACGGCGGATAAAATCGCGGCTGCGGCGGGGATTGAGCACGATTCCTCCTTCCGCCTGCATGCGGGCGTGGTGTATACGCTGCAATGGGCTTCCAGAGAGGGGCACACCTGCTTGCCGCGCCAAAAGCTGTTGGAGGTCGCGCAAGGGTTGCTCGAAACGGAGCTGCTGCCTGTCGAGCGGGCGGTGGACCAGATGATCCTCAATAAAGAACTCGAATATAAGCTCGTGGATGGGACGGACATGGTGTTTTTGCCCCTGTTTGCCTATTTGGAGCAAGATTGCGCGCAGCGCCTGCTGCGCTTTGCGCAGATGCCGGAGACGCTCATGCTTGGCCTGCCCGCGCAGATACAGTATCTGGAAAAGGAGCTTAACATAGAGCTTGCCAAGCAGCAGCGGGAGGCTGTGCTGCTCGCCATGCGAAGCGGCGTGCTGGTGATCACGGGCGGGCCGGGCACGGGAAAGACGACCATATTGCAATTCATCATCAAGCTGGCGGACAGGCTGGGGCTGACATGCGAGCTTTGTGCGCCAACGGGACGTGCCGCCAAGCGCATGAGCGAGGCGACGGGGTGCGAAGCGCGCACCATCCACCGGCTGCTTGAATACGGCTACAATAACGGCAGCGGCTTTCAGAAGAACGAGGAGGATCCTGTACTGGCGGATTTTTTGATTGCGGATGAGATGAGCATGGTGGATGTGCCGCTTATGCACGCGTTTTTGAAGGCCGCGGCGCACGGGACGCGGCTCATCCTTGTGGGGGACGCCGACCAGCTTCCCTCCGTGGGGCCGGGCAATGTGCTAAGGGATATCATCGCAAGCGGGCGCGTGCCCGTGGTGCGGCTAACGGAGATATACAGGCAGAGCGAGCGCAGCACCATCGTGCTGAACGCGCATGCCGTCAACGCGGGCAAAGGCGTGGATCTATCCAATAAACAGGATTTCGGCTTTGAGCAGCTCAATGATACGGACGCGGTGATCGCGCGCCTGATTGCCCTTTACAGCGGGCGTACCAATCGTCTTGACACGCGCGATCCGCTCAAGGATGTGCAGATACTTTCCCCCATGAAGAAGGGGGCTTTGGGGGTCTATAACCTCAACGCCCGCTTGCAGGCGGCGCTCAACCCGCCGCAGAGAGGGAAGCTTGAGCGCCAGTTTGGCGATACCTGCTTCCGCGAGGGCGACAAGGTCATGCAGATCAAAAACGACTACCGCCTGGGCTGGACGCGGCGGCAGGGCAAGGTGATCGAACAGGGTGAGGGCGTCTATAACGGCGACCTTGGCACCATCATGAAGATCGATACGGCGGAGCAGACCATATGCGTGCTTTTTGACGACGCGCGGGAGGCGCTCTACGAATACACGATGCTGGAGGAATTGGAGCTTGCCTACTGCATCTCCATCCATAAAAGCCAGGGAAGCGAGTTTCCCGTGGTGATGCTGCCGCTTGCGGGCGGTCCGCCCATGCTGATGACGCGCAACCTTCTTTATACCGCCATCACGCGCGCGCGGCGGCAGGTGATGATCATAGGCAACGAACAAAGCGTGCTGCGCATGGTGCAAAACGCGCAGGTGCGCGCCCGCTACAGCGCGCTCAAGGCGTTCTTGGAGCAAGGATGACGCGCGTTTTTGAAGCCCTGCTCGATCTGCTCTATCCGCGCGGCTGCGTTTGCACGCTTTGCGGGCGGGAGGCGATCACACACGGGGAGGTTTGCGACGCTTGCGCGCCCGCTGTCCGTCCCTGTACGGAAATCGCGCCGCCGCAAGGAACCGTTGGCTTTCGTGCGGGGCTATGCTATACCCCGCCTGTGCGCGGTGCGCTGCATCGCTTTAAATACGGGCGGCAGATCTATCTTGCGGATTTTTTCGCGGCGCATATGACGATTCCAGAGGATTGGCGCATCGACGCCATACTGCCCGTGCCGCTGCATCCCAAGCGGCTGCGACGGCGTGGTTTCAACCAAAGCGAGCTGCTATGCGGCCGCTTGGGTATGCGATATGCTATTCCGGTGAGAACGGATATCCTTTGCCGCGTGCGGCAGACGCCCACACAGACCGCGCTTGGCGTGGAGGAACGCAAACAAAATGTGCAGGGCGCGTTCGCGGCGAAGGGCTGTGAAGGGCTCCACCTGCTGCTGATTGACGACGTTTGCACTACGGGCAGCACGCTTTCCGCCTGCGCGGAGGCGCTTACAAAGGCAGGCGCTGCGAGCGTCTATGCGATGACGGCGATCCGCCGGGAAAGACGGGCTGACCGGATCGATATGGAATAGATACGGCACATTTTTACGCCCCTTCGGACATACATTGTTACAAAGCATGTTCGAAAGGGGCGTTTATGTATACACATATCGAGGAACGCGTGATGGACGTGGCGTGGTATATCGTGGAGAAGGAAGCGACGGTGCGGGCGGCGGCCAAAACCTTTGGCGTAAGTAAATCCACCGTGCACAAGGATATGACCCAGCGGCTGTTGGCGCTGGATGCGAATCTTGCCAAGCAGGTACAGCGGATACTGCTCAAAAACAAGGCGGAGCGGCATATCCGCGGCGGGCAGGCGACCCGGCGGAAGTATAGGGGCGAATAGCGCTTGCGGGTAAAGGGCGCATCGCGTATACTAAGGCCATGGAAGAAAACAGCGGACAATTTGCAAGAACGGCGCGGCTCTTGGGCGCAGACGCGGTAGGGCGGTTACAAAAGAGCTGTGTGGCCGTATTCGGCTTGGGCGGCGTGGGCAGCTTTGCGGCAGAAGCATTGGCGCGCGCGGGCGTGGGTCGCCTGATTTTGGTGGACTGCGATACGGTGAGCGAAAGCAACCTCAATCGGCAGCTAATCGCGCTGCACTCCACGCTGGGGCTTGCGAAGGCCTCCGTTATGGCCGCGCGCGTGCTGGACATCCATCCCGCCGCCGTGGTGACGCCCTATGTGCTGCGCTACGGCTCGGATACGGAAGCGGCGGTCGATCTTTCCGGCTGCGATTATATCATAGACGCGGTGGATTCTGTCACTGCGAAGCTCATGCTTGTGGAACGCGCCAAGCGGGAGGGCATTCCCATCATCTGCTGCATGGGCACGGGAAACAAGCTGGACGCCGCCGCCTTTCGCGTGACGGATATTGCAAAGACCGACGTCTGCCCGCTGGCACGGGTGATGCGGCGCGAGCTGAAAGCGCGCAATATCACGGACGTCAAGGTGGTTTATTCGACGGAGCCGCCTACGACGCCCGAGGGGGGCGGAAGACTTCCCGCAAGCGTTCCCTTTGTCCCGCCCGTTGCCGGGATGCTGCTCGCGGGCGAGGCGATCAAGCACATTGCGGGCTTGAAAAAATAAGCTGATAGCTATGCGTGTACCTTGCAGGAAAGCGCTGTGATGGAAAGCCGCATGATGGCGGTGTGGGACAAGGCCTCTGCGGGGAACGCCCAGTCCGCGCGATCGGTATAATGCGCCATGATGCAATTGAGCGCGCGCGCTTTTTCGTCCGCGTCCTCCACCAGCGCGATATCGCCCTGCCCCATCACGCTTTGGAAGCCGAAGGAAAAACCGCAGGCGGCGCTCGCCGTGTTGAGCGTGTGGTGCGTGTCCATTTCAAAGCTTACATGGGGCTGCGCTTTGATAAGGTCGATCTTTTTTCCCTCGGCAGCGCCGTGAAAATACAGCACCCAAGGTGCGGCGTCCTGTGCAAAGCCGAAATTCAGCGGCAGGATATACGCGCCCGCATCGTCAACAAATCCCAGCCTGCAACAGTCGCACGCCTGTATGATCGCGGCGATGGCCGCCCGCTCCGTAACCTCTCTGTCCGATCTTCGCATAACAACGCCTCCGTTTTTATTGTGAGCATATCATTTTCCTGCGCCTGTGGCAAGCTATGGCTTTTGTTCATGCAAAACGCCCTGAACCCACTAGCGCTTTTGGACGACATGCGGTATCATAGACATGTAATGGATGCAGGAAGCGAGGAGAAAATATGAATGTGGAAATTCTCAAAAACGCGGGGATCGATTATGATCATGCGGTGAAGCGCTTCATGGGCAAAGCCTCCATCTATGAGAAGGTGCTTGGCGACTTCCTGAACGATACGGCTTTGGATCGAGCGCTTGTGGCCTTTGACGCGGGGGATACGCAGGGGCTTTTCAGCTGCGCCCATGAGATCAAGGGCGTCAGCGGCAACATGGACATAACGCGTCTTTATGACGCCACCTGTGAACTGGTGGAGCTGCTGCGCGGCGGCAAATTTTCGGACGATGCGCTTAAGGCCGCTTTTCTATCCTTCCAGTCCGCCTACATGAACGCAAAAATGGCGGTATGGGAAGCCATGCAGGAATAGGCGTTATCATCAAGACGCGGAGAAAAATCAACGAAAACGGAGTGCGTGATACACATGGACAATCAACTGCTGCGAAACATCCCCAAGGTGGACGAGCTGCTAAGGACGATCGAACAATGCGGCTGCTGCGCGGATGCGCCCTTGCAAACGGTGACGGAGGCCGTGCGTGAAGCCTTGGAGGAACTGCGTACGGGGCTTAAGGATGGA
The DNA here is from genome assembly GCA_030533005.1 of Clostridia bacterium. Lineage (GTDB taxonomy): Bacteria > Bacillota > Clostridia > Christensenellales > CAG-138 > JAQVRG01. The sequence goes on from JAUNJX010000013.1 coordinate 37,383, forward strand.
AGCCTTCAGGCGCTGCCGGATGCCGACGCCCTTTGTGCGCGCATTGCAGCACTTGTGCGGCAGGCGCGGCTGCCGTCGCTGCGGGGTGTAATCAACGGCACCGGCGTGGTGCTGCATACCAATCTTGGCAGAGCCTGTCTTTCGGAGCGGGCTGTGGCGGCGGTGAACGATGCGGCGCGCAATTATTCTACCCTTGAATACGATGTGCAAAACGGCTGCAGGGGCAAGCGCTATGCGCATGTGGAGGGTCTGCTTTGTAAGCTTACGGGGGCAGAGAGCGCCTTGGTCGTCAACAACAACGCGGCGGCGGTGCTGCTGATCCTTTCCGCCATGGCGGCGGGGGGAGAGGTCGTGGTTTCCCGCGGGGAGTTGGTGGAGATCGGCGGATCCTTCCGCATACCCGAGATCATGGAAAGCTGCGGCTGCAAGCTGCATGAGGTGGGCGCCACCAACAAGACGCATCTTGGGGATTACGAGCGCGGGATCAATGAGAATACGCGGGCGCTGTTAAAGGTACACACCAGCAATTATAAAATCATGGGCTTTACAAAAAACGTGGAGCTGGACGAGATGGTAGCCCTGGGGCGGGAGCGGGAGCTCCCCGTCATACAGGATCTTGGCAGCGGGCTGCTCTTGGATTTAAGCCCGCTAGGCATACAGGACGAGCCCACCGTGCAGGAATCCATCCGCGCGGGCGTGGACGTGGTGTCCTTCTCGGGCGATAAGCTGCTGGGCGGCCCGCAGGCGGGCATTATCGTCGGCAAAAAATGCTATATCGATCTTTTGAAAAAGCATCCGCTGCATAGAGCCATGCGGGTGGATAAGATGACGCTAAGCGCTTTGGAGGTCACGCTCCGAAGCTACGCGGAGGGTACGGCGCTACAGGAGATCCCCACGCTTTCCATGCTTGCGGCGCAAGCCCTGAACCTGCGGGAGCGGGCGGAGCGCTTCCAGCGCGCGCTGCTTGACGCTAACATAGAGGCTGAGGTCGTGGCGGAATGGGATCAGGTGGGCGGCGGTTCCGCGCCCACGCAGCTCTTGCCTACCTATGCCGTGGCCTTACGGCCCAAAGATGGCAGCGTTGACGGGCTGGAGAGAGCCATGCGCATACGCGAGCGACCCGTGATCGGGCGGATTGCCCACGACGCGTATCTGTTGGATATGCGCACGCTGCGGGAGGATGAGCTGCCTTGCGTGCAGCAGGCGTTGAAGGAGAGCGGACTGGTATGAAACATGTCATCATCGGCACGGCGGGTCATGTGGATCACGGAAAGACCATGCTGGTACAGGCATTGACCGGCATTTTCACGGATCGGCTGGAGGAGGAAAAGCGGCGCGGCATCACCATCGAGCTGGGCTTTGCGCATCTGGATTTTGAGGATGGGCTGCAGGCGGGCATCGTGGATGTGCCGGGTCATGAGAAATTCATCAAAAACATGCTTGCGGGCGCGGGCGGCATCGACCTTTGCATGCTGGTCGTGGCGGCGGACGAAGGGTTTATGCCGCAGACCGTGGAACATTTGGATATCGTATCCTTGCTTGGCATACAGGACGGGCTGATCGTGCTGACCAAGAAGGACATGGTGGACGAGGAATGGCTGGAAATGGTGCGCGACGAGGCCGCGGAGCGCGTCAAGGGCACCTTCTTGGAGGACAAGCCCATTCTGGCCGTTTCCGCGCAAACGGGAGAAGGCATTGACGAGCTGCGGGCGTGTTTGCACGAGCTTGTGAGCAAGCAGGCGGATAAAAACAGCCGCATACCCTTCCGGCTTCCCATCGACCGCGTGTTTTCCGTGGACGGCTTTGGCACGGTGGTCACGGGCACGCTCATCGAGGGATGCATGAACGAAGGGGAAGCGGCGCAGCTTGCGCCCTCTGGCGCGGAAACACGGATTCGCAATTTGCAGGTGCACGGCAAGGATGTGGAAACAGCCTATGCCGGGCAGAGGGTGGCGGTCAACCTTGCGGGGCTTCGCAAAACGGATATCCAGCGGGGCGATCTGGTCGCCAAGCCCGGCAGCGTGCGCGTTTCCTATATGCTGGACGTGCGCTTGCAAAATCTGGCGGATTCCAACCGCGTCATTCAAAACAATTCGCAGGTGCACCTTTACCATGGCGCGGCGGTGCTCTTGACCAAGGTGATCCTGCTGGACAGGGACGAGCTGCATCCGGGTGAGAGCTGCTATGCGCAGCTTCGCATGAGCGAGCCTATCGCCAGCAAAAACGGGGATCATTTCGTGATCCGCTTCTATTCGCCGCTGGAGACCATCGGCGGCGGCGTGATACTGGACGACGCGCCGCAGCGGCATAAGCGGCATGTACCCGCTGTGCTGGAGGCGCTCAAGATCAAGGAGAGCGGGTCGGAAGGGGATATGCTCTATCAGATCATGGCGGAATTCGGCGCCACGCTTCCCGCGCAAGCGCAGATCGCCGCCAAGCTGACGCTGGATAACGAAGCCTTGGAGCGCGAGCTGCAAGCGTTGCTGGAGACGGGGCGGATTGCCGAGCCCTTGCCCGGCCGTTTTGTTGCCGCAAAGGTGCTGGACGACTTGGGCGCTGCCTGCTGCGGGATACTGGGGGAATACCATAAGAAGAACCCCTTGCACGCGGGCATGAAGGCTGCCGAGCTTAGGCAGAAGCTGTTTAAGGGCATGGAGCAGGCTGCTGCGGACGCTTTGCTTGGCGAGCTGTGCCGGGGCGGACGCATACAGCGCCATGGCGAACGCTATGCGCTTGCGGATTTTCAGGTGCATTTTACCAAAAAGCAGACCGTCCTTAAGGACAAGCTGCTGCAATATTTCCAAAAAGCGGATATTGAGCCGGACAGCGTAGAGGATGTGCTTGCGACCTTCCCGCAAAACGAGCGGACAGACTGCAAGCAGGTTTTGGACAGTCTCTTTACGGGCGGCGAGCTTGTGCTGCTTTCCCCGCAGATATGCTATCATAAGGACGCCTTTGATAAGGCTTGCCAGGCCGTGTACCGGCATTTCGAGGATCATGAGCTCATTACGCTGGCGGAATTCCGCGATGCGCTGGGCACCTCCCGCAAGTATGCCATGGCGGTGTTGGAGTATTTGGACAGCAGCCGCGTTACCAAAAAGGAAGGGGATGCGCGACGGTTGCTCAAGCGCCCGTGATGCATTTTTCGTTTCGCAAGGAGGAGCAGTATGGATTTAGCCAAGCTTGAAGCGTTTGTTTGCGTCATGGAGTGCCGCAGCTTTTCGCAGGCTGCGGCGCGGATGTATATGAGCCAGCCCACCGTCAGCGCCCATGTGGCGGCGTTGGAGCGGGAGCTTGGCGTGAAGCTTATCATCCGTACCACCAAGGAGATCTACCCTTCCGAGGCGGGCAATATCCTCTACGATTACGCGCTGCGCATGCTCAAGCTCCGGCGGGACGCCGTGGAGGCCATACGCAATTATGCCTGCGATATGAGCGGTTATGTGACGGTAGCCGCATCCAGCATTCCTGTGCGGGAGTTTTTGCCGGGGTTACTCAAAAGCTTCCACGCGCGCTATCCCAAGATCGAAGTGGAATTGCATGAGGTGGACAGCAAGGCGGCTGTGGCGGAGGTGATGGAGCGCGAGGCAGAGGTGGGCTTTTGCGGCACGCGCTTACGCGTTGCAAAGTGCATTTTTGAGGAGATCGGCGAGGACAAGCTTGTGATGATCGCGCCCGACGTGCCCAAATACAGAAAATATAAAAAGGCGGGCTTTCCCGTGCGCCAGCTTGAGAAAGAGCACTTCATCAGCCGTGAGAAGGGCAGCGGCACCCGCAGGGAGATGGAGGCTTTTCTTAAGGAAATGGGTGTGGACGCCGCCAAATTGCAGATCGTTGCGCAGAGTGATTCCAACGAACGGATCAAGGAATGGGTGCGGGAAGGAAAGGGCGTCGCGGTGCTATCGCAAAGTGTAATGGAAGATCCACTTGACAAGGATCTGCTGTCCTTTGATTTCAACAGCACGCGGCTGCGCCGGAAATTGTTTATCCTCCGGCACAAGGCCAGCGACCTCTCGCCTGCGGCGCAGACGTTTTACGCCTATTCCAAAGCCTTTTGCGCACCTAAAACGGGAAATGGCCGATAATAATATTCAGTGGAAAATATCTATTTATTTAAAAAGCAAATAAACGCGACTTTTGCTTTGTTCTAACAGGGGTATTAGGTTATATTATACATAGTCAGAAAAAGGAAAACGCAACTGACACAATTGCATATCGTGGAAGAAGGATGCAGGAGATCTTGGAGGAAGAGCCGAAGGAATAAGCGTAACGCCTTGCCGACGCAGCGCGAACATCTCAGGCAAATGGACTGCTTCCCGACACAACTCTGGAAAGCGAAAGCACCGAAGGAGCAACCTATAATAGGGGAATCTCTCAGGTTCATATACAGAGGGCAGGCTGCATGGATTTATCATGTTGTACGCCCCCTGTTTTTTTTCTCAACGCGGGACGTGGGCCGAAGGAGGAACTGGATGCGGCGCGGTACGGACTATTTGATACTGACCAACAACCCGTTGGCGGTACAATGCATGGAAGAATGGTATAGCATCGACTATTTGGAGGAAGGCTCATACCGGGATGTATTGGTGCGGGTACGGGATCTGGTCTATGCGGGGCACACGCTATTTACGCATCCGCTTGCAGGCAGCGTAAAGCCCAATGAAACGCCCTATCGATCCGTGGTGGTTTCCCGCGCACCGCACGCTTTCTCCGCAGAACAGGCGGAGATCGTCTCCAACAGCCTGACGGCCTTCGACAAATTCCCTAAGAAGGATAGGCAATGGAGCGAAAGGGTTCTTTCGGATTTTCAACTGGTGGACTATACCTTGCTCGCTGGCGCCATGGATTTTGACGCTGCGGCAGGTTTAGATAAGGCACGGAATAAGATTCCAGACAAAAACAAAAAATAAAAGGAAAGAAGGAGGTGTTCGCTTTGAAATTGGAACTTGGTTTGATTCAAATTAAGGACATTCAGTTTTCAAAGGAATGTAAGGTGGAAAACGGAACGCTTTTCGTCAACGCGGACGAGGTAAAGACCTTTGTCTTCGGCGACGACGACGTCAAGGCTTGTGTGAAGGACGCACATTTTGACATCGCAAAGCCCGGCGAGAGCGTACGCATTACCCCGGTCAAGGACGTCATTGAGCCCCGCGTTAAGGTGGAGGGCCCCGGCGGCGAATTCCCCGGCGTGATCGCAAAGGTAGACACCGTTGGCACTGGCAAGACCCATGTTCTTAAGGGCATGGCCGTCGTTACCGCCGGCAAGATCGTAGGTTTCCAGGAGGGCGTTATCGACATGTCCGGCCCGGGCGCTGCCTACACCGATTTTTCCAAGCTGCTCAACCTCGTCTTGGTGTGCGATCCCGTAGAGGGCGTGCATCAGCATGAATATGAGCATGCCGTACGCATGGCGGGTCTTCGCGCGGCTTCCTTCGTGGGCGAGCTGGCGCGCAACGTCAAGCCTGACGAGGTCAAGACCTATGAGACCTACGGCATCAAGGAAGGCATGGAGAAGTTCCCCAATCTGCCGCGCGTGGCGTATGTCCACATGCTCCAGAGCCAGGGTTTGCTGCATGACACCTATGTTTACGGCGTAGACGCCAAGAAATCGCTCACCACCATCATCAACCCCACCGAGGTCATGGATGGCGCGATCATCAGCGGCAACTGCGTGTCCGCTTGCGACAAGAATACCACCTATCACCACCAGAACAACCCCGTGGTGGAGGATCTTTTCGCGGAGCACGGCAAGACGCTCAACTACGTCTGCAACATCATCACCAACGAGAACGTGTACTTGGCTGACAAGATGCGTTCCTCCGACTGGACGGCAAAGCTGTGCCGCCTGCTCGATTTGGACGGCGTCGTCGTGTCGCAGGAAGGCTTCGGCAATCCCGATACCGACCTCATCATGAACACCAAGAAGATCGAGCTTGCGGGCATCAAGACCACCATCATCACCGACGAATACGCCGGTCAGGATGGCAAGTCCCAGTCTCTGGCGGATGCTGATCCCCTGGCGGACGCGGTCGTCACCGGCGGCAATGCCAACGAGGTCATTATCCTGCCTAAGATGGACAAGGTCATCGGCACGCTCGATTATGTTGACAAGATCGCCGGCGGTCATGCGGGTTCCCTGCGTGCTGACGGTACGATCGAAGCGGAAATACAGGTCATTACCGGTGCAACCAATGAGATGGGCTTTGGCCGTCTCAGCGCCAGGTAAGGGAAGGAGGCATTGAGCATGAGTTATCGTGTCGTACATTATATTAACCAGTTCTTCGCCAACATTGGCGGCGAGGAAATGGCGCATGTGCCTCCCGAGCTTCGGGAAGGCGCTGTCGGCCCCGGCATGGCGTTCAATCAGGAATGGAAGGGCGAAGCGGAGATCGTAAAGACCATCGTTTGCGGCGACTCCTATTTTGCTGAGCATGAAAAAGACGCCAAGGCTAAGGTACTTGAATGGGTCAAGGCTGAAAAGCCGGATATGTTTGTCGCTGGCCCCGCCTTCAACGCTGGCCGTTACGGCTATGCGTGCGCCAACATCGCGTTGGCCGTGAAGGAAGAACTCGGCATCCCGGTACTCACCGGCATGTATGAGGAGAATCCCGGCGCGGACATGAAGGATAAGGTATTGATCGTAGCCACCACCAACAGTGCCGCGGGCATGCGCAAGGCTGCTCCCGTCATGGCAAAGCTGGCTATGAAGCTGATGAAGGGCGAAAAGCTGGGCGCTTCCTGTGAGGAAGGCTATATGCCCAACGGTATCCGCTGCAACTTCTTTGAGAAAGAGCGCGGCTCCAAGCGTGCCGTGAATATGCTGCTCAAGAAGCTCGCGGGCGAACCCTTCACCACGGAATATCCCATGCCTACCTTTGACCGCGTAGCCCCCAATCCCGCCATCAAGGATATGAGCAAGGCCGTTGTCGCGCTTTGCACCTCCGGCGGTATTGTGCCCAAGGGCAACCCGGATCATATCGAGTCTTCCTCCGCGTCCCATTACGGCGAATATTGCCTGGATGGCGTGGATGTGCTGACCGAGGCCACCTACGAGACCGCCCACGGCGGTTACGACCCCGTCTATGCCAACCAGGATCCCAACCGCGTACTGCCCGTTGACGTCATGCGCGAGTTTGAGAAGGAAGGTAAGATCGGCAAGCTGCATAACTATTTCTACACCACCGTTGGTAACGGCACCGCCGTTGCTTCCGCGCGCGCCTTTGCAAAGGAATATGCGCAGAAGCTGCTCAAGGCAGGCGTGAATGCTGTTATCATGACCTCTACCTGAGGAACCTGCACACGTTGCGGCGCAACGATGGTAAAAGAAATCGAAAGAGCAGGCATCCCCGTTGTACATATGTGCACGGTAACGCCTATTTCCATGACGGTCGGCGCGAACAGAATCGTTCCGACGATCGCAATCCCGCACCCGCTGGGCAATCCCGCTCTGACCCACGACGAAGAGTATGCCCTGCGTAAGAAGCTGGTGACGCGCGCTCTGGAAGCTCTGACCACCGAGGTTCAGGATCAGACGATCTTTGAGGTCTAAGTCATCACTGTGTTTCCTTCCGGCTTTTGCCGGAAGGAAACCTATTGGCATAAGACCTGTGTACTGTTTACACAATCAATGCGGTATTCTTGTAGAAGCCGCACATTGATTTTGGGCATGTATCTATTTATGATAATATCAAAATGTGCGTGCCTTTATGTAACAAAAGAGGTCAATAAAAGGGAGAGATGCCTATGAGCAAAATCTATGATGTCATCATTCTGGGCGCAGGCCCTGCGGGATTGGC
>JAUNJX010000068.1 GCA_030533005.1 Clostridia bacterium
AATATGGTATACTTAGAGAAAGATAAACATGCACCACTTCATATCTTAGGCAAGCAGGGTGCGGAAAGGGGTAAGAAATCATGCGTATTTCAATTACCGGCAAGAACATGGAGGTCTCCGACTATCTGTCCGATCTGGTGACGAAAAAGGTTGCCAAGCTGGACAAGTATTTTCCGGAGGATACCGAAGCGATCGTGACGATGGGTGTTGAGAAGAACCGTCATATCGTGGAGGTCACGATCCCCTATACGGGCGGCATCATTCGCGGCGAGGAAGCAAGCGGCGACATGTACGCTTCGATCGACAATGTGCTCGCCAAGCTGGAGCGGCAGATCGTGCGGCATCGCACGAAGCTGGAAAAGAATCTGCGCGCCGGCGCCTTTAAGGGCGGTGCTCCTGCGTTTATCCCTGCGGAGGAGGAGTTTGTCGAGGAGGAAGAATACCGCGTCGTCAAGACCAAGCGCTTCGACATGAAGCCTATGACCGTTGAGGAGGCCATGCTGCAGATCGATATGCTGGGGCATAATTTCTATGTATTCACCAACGGCGATACCAATGAGATCAACGTGATCTATAAGCGTAAGGATGGCAACTTCGGCTTGATCGAGCCCGAATAGGCCGACGTCGTTTTCATGCCTGATACGGGGGGCTTCCGCATGCGGAGGCTCCTCTTTTATGTTGACATAGCCCGGATCAAGCGCATATAATCAAGCAAAGAAGATAGAGGAACAAAAACCCCGTGCCCAAGCGGCACGAGGGCGTGTTCGTATGGAAAGGACGCCTGTATGTTTGTGATCGTGGGGCTTGGGAACCCCGGCAGGGAATATGAAAAAACGCGGCATAATATGGGCTTTATGACGCTTGACGTGCTTGCGGCGCGGCATGATATTGCGATAAGCCGCCAAAGTTTCCGTGCTTACTTTGGCGAAGGCTTCATAGGCGGAAAAAAGGTGCTGCTTGCAAAGCCCGATACCTTCATGAACAATTCGGGCTGGGCTGTGCGGGACATTGTAAACTGGTACAAGATCGAGCCGGCGGAGCTCATCCTGATCTATGACGACGCGGATATTCCCGAAGGCTACATCCGCGTGCGGGAGGGCGGCAGCGCGGGCACCCACAACGGTATGCGAAGCGTGGTGTATCAGCTTGGCTTTGACGATTTCCCGCGGGTACGCATAGGCATCGGCAACGCCCAATACAATATGATCCAGCATGTGCTGACCATGCCGCAGGGAGAGCGCGCGGCGCTTCTTAAAAAGGCCATCGGGGAGGCTGCGGACGCGGTGGAGCTGATCGTGGCGGGGCAGCTGCACGAAGCGCAGATGCGCTTTAACCGCAAGCCGCCCAAGCCACCCAAGCCGTCCGCCCCGGCGGAGGAAAACGACAAGACGGAGCCGCAGGCATGAATCCTATACTCGATTATTTACAGCGGGAAGCGGAATATGTGCGCCTTTGCGCGGCGCTCGACAAGGGCGAGGGCCCTTTTAGCGTATTCGGCCTTGCGGAAGCGCAGCGCACGCATGTGGCGGCCGCCTTGGGACAGGGCAGGACGCTGCTGTATGTGACGGCCAATGAGCCCTCCGCCGCGCGGGCTGCGGAGGATATCGCGGCCTTTGGCGTGGCTGCGGCGCATTTTCCCATGCGGGAGGGATTGACGGCGGACGCGGTAGCCTCATCGGGCAGCATTACAGCGCGGCGCATCCGAGCCTTGACGCGCCTCAAGAACGAGCCCATATGCCTTTGCGTGAGTGCCAATGCCCTTTTGCAGCGGCTGGAACCGCCCCAAACGCTGCGGGATCACACCTACCGCTTTGCTTCGGGCGACAGCGTTGAGCCCCAGACACTGATCCGCCTTTTGGTGCAAAGCGGGTATGAGCGGGTGGAGCTTTGCGAGGGACGCGGACAGATCGCGCTGCGCGGCGGATACGTCGATGTGTTTCCCATCACGGCGGAGGATCCCGTGCGCATCGAGTTCTTTGGCGATGAGATCGATACCATGCGCACCTACGACCCCATCAGCCAGCGCTCCATCGAAAACGTGGAGGAGGTGCTGCTGCCGCCCGCGGAGGAGTCGGCGGAGCGCCTTGCGGACTGCTGCATACTGGACTATTTGCCGGACGACGCCATCCTCTTTTTGGAGGAGCCCGCCCGCATCGAGGAAAGCGGCAAGGCCGCGCTGGAATCGAGCGCCGAGCCGCTCAATTCGCCCCTGCACACCATACGGCGCATGGAAACGCCGCGCACCGTCATGAGCTTTGCGCTTACGCGCTCCTATGGGCTGATCGCGCCAAAGGGGCTGTTCCGTTTTGAAACACGTCCGGCGACGCATTATCAGGGCAACGAGGAGCTGCTCTATACCGATATTCATGAATGGCAGGAACAGGGCTACACGGTGGCGCTTTATGCGGGGCAGCATGCCAAACGCCTGCAGGATCGCCTTGCCGACGCCGACTTGATCCTGCCCGTCGTGGAAAGCCTGACGCGGGCGTTTGTGCCGGGCGAGAGCATCATATTGGGCGCATCCGTTATGAAGGGCTTCGTGTATCCGGAGAGCAAGCTTGCGGTGTTGAGCGAGCAGGAGCTTTACGGCAGCGTCCGGCGGGGAAAAACGGCCTCACGAAAGCGTCCGCAGCTTGCGTTTTCCGAATTGTCCGTAGGCGATCTTATCGTGCACGAGCTGTACGGCATCGGCCGCTTCGCAGGCGTCGAGACGCTCACGATGGGGGCGGAAAAAACGCCGCGGGATTACCTGCTGCTGCGCTACGCGGCGGGCGATAAGCTCTATATCCCCACGGATCAGCTCGACCGGGTGCAAAAGTACATCGGCGGCGAGGAGGAGATCAAGCTTAGCAAGCTGGGCAGCGGCGAATGGCAAAAGACCGTTACCCGCACGCGCGAAAGCGTCAAAAAGCTTGCCTTTGACCTTGCGAAGCTCTACGGGGAGCGCAACAAGCGCAAGGGCTACAAGTTTTCCCCGGATACCATGTGGCAAAAGCGTCTGGAGGAAAGCTTTCCCCATGAGGAGACGCCGGATCAGCTTCGCTGCATCGAGGAGATCAAAAAGGATATGGAGAGCGAGCGGGTGATGGATCGCCTGCTTTGCGGCGACGTGGGCTACGGCAAGACGGAGGTGGCCATACGCGCCTGCTTCAAGGCGGTGCAGGACTCCAAGCAGGTGGCGATACTCGTACCCACCACCATATTGGCGCAGCAGCATTACAACACCATTATGGCGCGCTTTGCGGGCTTTCCCGTGGAGGTGGCGATCCTCTCCCGCTTCAATACGGCGCTGGAGGAAAAGCGGATACTGGAGCGCTTGGAAAAGGGGATCGTGGACGTTGTGATCGGCACCCACAAGCTTCTGGGCAAAAAGATCAAATACCACGACCTTGGGCTTTTGATCGTGGATGAGGAGCAGCGCTTCGGCGTGGGGCATAAGGAGCAGATCAAGGAGTTGAAAAAGACCGTGGACGTGCTGACGCTGACCGCTACGCCCATACCCCGGACGCTGCACATGTCCATGACGGGTATCCGCGATATGTCCTTGATCGAAACGCCGCCGGAGCAGCGCTATCCCGTGCAGACCTATGTGCTGGAGTACAGCGAATCGGCGGTGCGGGAGGCGCTTTTGAAGGAGCTCAACCGCGGCGGGCAGTCGTATTTTGTCTATAACCGCGTGCGCGGCATGGAGCTGTTTGCCGAAAAGCTGCGCGCGCTCGTGCCCGAAGCGCGCATTGCCTACGCGCACGGCCAGATGAACGAACACCAGCTTGAAAAAACCATGCTGGATTTTATGGAGGGGCAGTACGACGTGCTGCTTTGCAGCACCATCATAGAAAGCGGGCTGGATATTTCCAACGTCAACACCATCATCGTTTACGACGCGGATCATATGGGCTTATCGCAGCTTTATCAGCTTCGCGGGCGCGTGGGGCGCGATGTGCGCCTTGGCTATGCGTATCTGACCTTTCGCCGCGATAAGGTGCTTACGGAGGTCGCGGAAAAGCGCTTGAACGCCATACGGGAATTCACGCAGTTTGGCAGCGGCTTTAAGATCGCCATGCGGGATCTTGAGATTCGGGGCGCGGGCAACCTTTTAGGGCCGGAGCAGCACGGCCATATGGCGGCTGTAGGCTACGAAATGTATTGCAAGCTCGTGGATACGGCCGTCAGGGAGGCGCGGGGCGAAAAGCCGGCGCGGCAGGTGGATACCGTCATGGAGGTGCCGCTCACGGCGTTTTTGCCGCATGGGTACATACCGCGCGAGACGGACAGGTTGTCCATGTACAAGCGCATCGCGCTTATACAGAACGGGGACGACAGGATGGATGTGCAGGATGAGCTGATCGACCGCTTTGGCGAGATACCCGCGCCTGTGCAGAACCTGATGGACATAGCGCTGCTTAAGGCGGCTGCGGCTGCTGCGTATGTGACGCGCATACAGATCGACGCGGGGGCTGCAAGGCTGTATTTTGATCCGCTTGCGCCCTTCGACGTGGTCAAGCTCTACAACCTCACGCGGGAAACCGAGGGCGCGTCGTTAAAGCAGGGGGAAACGCCCGTGCTGCTGCTGGATCGCCGGGGCGAGGATGCGGCGCAAATATGCCGCGCCATGCCACAGTTTGTTTACATGCTGCGGGATTGCATTGACGTGCAGGAATGATATAATGAGGAGACTTTGTTCGCGCGATGCGGACGATCACGAAATGGAGAAGAAGCAATGAAGAAAACAATTTCGATGCTCTTGGCGTGCATCATGCTCGTGAGCGTGATGGCGATGGCGGGCTGCCAGGTAGCGCCCGCGCCGCAAGCGGGCGCCGAGGGAACGCAGGCGGCGCAGCCCGGCGGCGAAGCCGCGCAGGATACCGATACCGTGGTCGCTACGGTGGGTGAGAGCAAGATCACCCTTGCGGATTTTCAAAAGCTATTTGATCAGTATGCCTATTATTACAGCATGTTCGGCATGGACGTGTACAGCGATCCGAGCATGCTTTCGGAATTCCGCACGATGGTAAAGAACGCGCTCTTGGAAAAGGAGATCGTCAAGTATCAGGCCGGCATACAGAAGCTGGAGACGCTTTCCGAGGAGCAGCTCAAACAGATCGAGGAGAGCGCCGAGGGCACGATCACCCAGATGCGCGAGCAGTTCGCCACCATGGCCGAGGAGGCAAAGGCAAGCGATGCTACCATCGATGTGGAGACCTACATCAACGATATGATCGCGGACGAAGCGGAGTATGCCACCGGCAAGGCCATGACGGTGGATGAATATAAGCAGTGGCTCAAGGACGAGGCTTCCGTGACCCATCTTCGTGACAACCTGATGGACGTCGTGTGCAAGGATGCGGAGGTCACGCAGGAGGATTTGAACGCGTGGTACGAGGAGAATCTTGCGGCCGATAAGGAAATGTATGAAAACGATCCCGCGGCCTATAAGGAAGCCGAGGAAACCTATGCGTGCAGCGGCAGCGAGGAAGGGTATCTGCCTCCCACCTATGTGCCCGCCGGTTACAGCCGCGTGATGGATATGCTAATCAAGCCCCGCACCGACGTGAACGAGGCGAACCCGGACTATGGCGAGAAGGTGCAAAAGCTTAACGCGCTGCAAAGCGAGTACGGCGTGCTGTCCTTTGAGGATGCCGTGAGCGCCGCGCCCACCAACAAGGGTCGCATGCAGGAGATCATCACGGAATACAAGGCCATCAAGGCGGAGACGGACAAGATGGAGGAGGAAGCCGGCAAGGAGGCCAAGGCCATCATCGAGGAGGCTTACGGGAAGCTGCAGGAGGGCACCTCCTTTGAAAGCCTCTTGATCCGCTATACCGAAAACGACGCCGTTACCGGCTGCGAAACGCTGATGATGGACGGTCTGCTCATCAATCCCGACGTGGCGAACAGCACATGGAGCAACGCGTGCATCGAGCAGTTCAAAAAGCTCAAGACCGGTGAATATTCCCCCGTGTTCCTTGACGACGACGGCTATCATATCCTCTACTATGTAGGCGACGAAACGGCAGGCGAGCGCCCGCTGGCCGACATACAGGATGCGGTGAGGGCGTCGCTTCTTGAGGACGAGAAATACGCAACATGGCAGACCGTTCTTAACGAATGGATGCAGGACGAGAGCGTAACGGTCAACGACGCGGTGATCAACACGGTTGGCGCATAAACGTTGATATGCTATAATGACGGGGCGGGCGCTTGCTTGCCCCGTTTCACATTATAAAAGGAGAAAGCGCAATGCGACTGGATAAATATCTTAAGGTTTCCCGCATCATCAAGCGCCGCACCGTGGCAAACGACGCATGCACGGCGGGGCGCGTGGACATCAACGGCAAGACCGCCAAAGCCTCCTCCGAGGTACATGAGGGCGACATGCTCTCGATCCTCTTGGGCGGGCGCCGCTTTACGGTGCGTGTCGTCAGCCTGCAGGAGCATGCGGCCAAGGCGGATGCGTCCTCCATGTACGAGGTAGTCGGCGATGCGATCCCGGAGGAATAAGATCGGGCTGTTGCTGCTTGCGGCGGGCAGCGCTTCGCGTATGGGGGAAGAAAAGCTGCTGATGCGCTTTGGCGGCAAAACGCCCATCGCGCATTGCGCGGCGGCCTTTGCATCGTGCGAAACACGGTTTGACGCCGTGGCGGTCACGGTGAGCGACAGCACGAGGGCGGAGGCGGAAAGCGCCTTTCCCGCGGCTGTGCTCGTTGCGGGCGGCGAAAGCCGCACGGCGTCCGTTCGCAACGGCCTTGGAGTACTTGCCGACGTCGATATCGTGGTGATCCATGATGCGGCGCGATGCCTTGTGACCAAAGAGATCATCGACGCAAGCGTACAGAGCGCCATCGAGCATGGCAGCGGTGTTGCGGCGATACCCGCGCGCGACACCGTGCGCTTTTGCGGCGAGGTGATCGAGCGGGAAAACGTGATGCTCGCGCAAACGCCGCAGACCTTTGCCTTTGCGCGGATCAAGGCGGCCTACGCGCACGGCTTCGCCGCAACCGACGACGCAGCGCATTACGCCATGGCGGGCTATGACGTTTGCTTTTCACCGGGCAGCATACAAAACCAGAAGCTGACAGTACCCGGCGATATCCCCTTCTTTGCGGCGTTTTTAGGAGAAAGAACATGAGAATAGGCTATGGCGAGGATACCCACCGTTTGGTGGAGGGACGAAGGCTCGTGCTGGGCGGGGTGGAGGTGCCCTTTGAAAAGGGGCTGTTGGGTCATTCCGACGCGGATGTGCTGACGCATGCGGTGATTGACGCGATTTTGGGCGCCATGGCGGCGGGCGATATAGGCAGGCTGTTTCCGGATACGGACGACGCCTATCTGGGTATTTCCTCCTTGCACCTGCTTGCGCAGGTGGTGCAGCGCATGCGGGAAGGGAATATGGCGCTTTCCAATCTGGACGCGGTGATCGTGGCGCAAAAGCCCAAGCTTGCGCCCTATATAGAGCGGATGCGATGCAACATCGCCAAGGCGCTGGGGGCGGATATCGCGGCTGTAAGCGTCAAGGCCACCACCACGGAGGGCTGCGGCCCCGAGGGACGGGGCGAAGCCATGAGCGCGCGCTGCGTGTGCCTCTTGGAAAGTCGTTGATATGCGCGGCGCGGCTGTGCTATAATTCTTATAGGCATATTTTGTAGATCGGGAGAAATAAGTATGATTACGGATATTTGCACGCTGGATCAGTCATTTACGGGCGTGGAAAACGCGCTTGCGCTTACGGAAAAATGTGCGGCTTACTGTGAGCTTTCGCCCCGCCAGACGTTGCAGCTTCGCTTGCTTGCCGAGGAGCTGCTGGGCATGATGCGGGGCATTTTGGTCAACTATGAAGCCGAATTCTATCTCGAATCCGAAGCGAAGGATATCACCATCCACCTGCGTGCACACGCGGATATGGATATTCCCGACAGCGAACGCAAAAAGATCGTCGAGGTGTCCACCAGCGGCGAAAACCTCGCGTATCGCGGCGTGATGGGCAAGGTGCGAAAGCTGTTGGAGTGCGGCATGTTCGGCGGGCAGGAAAGTCTGGCCGCGGCGAGCAGCCTTATGTTCACGGGCGTGGAATACGACACCTATATGATACCCAACGAATGGTCCTTGAAGCGGTACATGGATACGATCTCCGCCTTGCAGGATAAGGCGCCGCAGCAATGGGACGAACTGGAAAAATCCATCGTGGCAAATCTGGCGGACGACGTCACGGTAGGCGTCCATGCGGACGTAGCCGAGGTGAGCATCCGATAACGTTCTATTTTTTCATCGCTTCGGAGAAAAACTGTTCCAGCTTGTCGAACGG
>JAUNJX010000014.1 GCA_030533005.1 Clostridia bacterium
GGAAGGGGAACGCTTACAAGAAGCTTGAAGGGTGCGCCGTCTTGCGGGCAGTCGCCGCTTTTCACGCTTTGCTCCGCGACCAAGCCGGCCGGGATATCCGCTGTAGCTATATATTCCACGGTCACGTCGTTTATGCCGAGGTTGGTAAGCGCCTTGCGGGCGTAGGCTTCGGTTTCCAGACGCAGATCGGGGACGTTGCAGGCCGCCGCCGGCGTGGCGGCAACGGGCGACGGGGTGTGCGAAACGAGCACGTCAACGATCTCGGACGTGTCAGGCGCGGTGGGTGCGGCCGCACAGGCGGCCGTTATGCAAAGCACCAGCGACAACGCAGTGCACAAAGCAGCGCGACGCAGGGCAACAGGACGCATGCACGGCATGGCATTTACCTCCGGATAAAGTGGGGTTCCCAATAACCCATACTATCTTGCGCGATTTCACGGGATTCGTCAAGGTAATTACAGGAAATGACATACATTATTCAAATACCGCTGGAAAAGCTCGCCGGCGGGGGATAAAGGCTGCGTTCTGCTGCACACGCAGTAAAGGGAGCGCTTAAGGAACCGGCTTTCATCCTGAAACAGAAGAAGCTTTCCGAGCTGCTCAAGATCCACCGCCGCCATCTGGGAAAGTATGGAGATGCCCGCGCCGCAGGCTACAGCCTGCTTGATGCTTTCCGTGCTTTCCAGCAGCGCCGTGACATGCAGCTCGGATGGCGAGATGCCAAGGGAAAGCAGATAGTTTTCCGCCTCCCGCCGCGTGCCGCTGCCAGGCTGGCGCAGGATGAAGGGGGCTGATTTGAGCAAGGATCGCGGGAAAGCGTTGCGCGGCAGCTCGCTGTAGGGCTTTGCATTGGGGGCGATGATGACGAGGCGATCCTCCATGACCGCCTTGCACAGCAACGCGTCGTCCGCCGGCTCCGTGCCGCACATGCCAAGCTCGGCTTCGCCCGCCTTCACGCAGCGCGCCACCTGATCGCTGTTCATCTGCTGTACGGAAAGCACGATATGGGGATAATCGGCGTGAAAATCGCCCGCCACGCGCGGCAGCACATAGGCGGCCGGTATGGTGGAGGCGGCCAGGCGCAGCGTATAGGGCTCCGTCACGGCGGAATGCTGCACGGCATAGCGCGCCTTGCTGCAAAGATCCAGGATTTCCTGCGCGTAATCATAGAGCGCGATGCCCGCGGCGGAGGGGTAAATGTTTTTGGTGGAGCGTACCAAAAGCGCTGCGCCCAGCTCCTCCTCCAGCGCGCTTACATGCGCGCTTACGGTGGGCTGGGTGAGGAAAAGCACCTGCGCAGCCTTGGAAAAGCTGCGCGTTTTGACGACGGCCGTAAAAGCCTCAAGCTGCTTGAAATTCATACTTCTATCATAGGCCACGCGCGCAAAAAAAACAACACCGTATGCTTCATGGCAAAGCACTTTAGCCGGCAGGCGTATGCAACCGGCTTGTCCCGATGCGCGTATCGCTGCTTCCCGATTGACAGCGCGTGATTCGCATGCGATACTGTATCATCTTCCTTGCACAAACCAACCAAAGGGAAAGGCGTCTAATATTTTGCAACCCGCTTTTCAGCACATTTACGAGATCGTAAAACAGATACCGCAGGGTCGCACGGCAAGCTACGGGCAGATCGCCCTGCTTGCGGGCAATCCCCGCTGGGCGCGCGTAACGGGCTATGCCATGCGCGCGTGCGGCGACAATGCCGTACCCTGTCACCGGGTCGTGCACAAGGACGGCAGACTTTCCCCTTCCTTCGGCGTGGGGGGCGCGGCGGAACAACGTGCGCGGCTTTTGGCCGAAGGCGTTGCCTTTCTTCCCGATGGACGCGTGGATATGGCGCGCTGCGCTTGGCGCGGCATGTGATTTTGCGGCTAACCTTCTTGCTTTTATCCCCCTGACCTTCAACCGTCCGAAGCGGCGTATACGGTGAGGGCGGAAAGCAGGGTGCAGCCAATGCTTTCAATATGATTTGCAACGGCCGTGCGCGATAGCGAACAGTTAAGCATCGGCAAAGGGCGAGCGGCCTTTGCCGATAAGTGAAAGAGCGCCCCAAGCGGGCGCTCTTTTGGCGGGAGCATGTGGGAATCGAACCCACCAAAGCGGGTACTAGCCGCTTACGTCGGTTTTGAAGACCGGGAGGCACACCAGAACCTATCTGCTCCCACAGTTTCTTCATTATACAGACTATTTCCTCACTGGACAAGTCCTTTGTGCAAATTTCATTTCGGGTACGGCGTACATACAGATACATCGGGAAAGCATTGTTGATTTGAAGCGCATGGAAAAATGTGCTATGATAAAAGCAGCCCAATTATGCAAACCGCGCTTCCTTGGCGCTGCCATTTCCACAATAACCGATACAGAAGGGAACCGTTTCATTATGTATAATCACCCGTCCAGAAGCATGCTTTCCTTTTTCCTTGCGTTGCTGCTGCTCTTTTGCGCGCTGCTTGCGCCCGCGACGACGCTTGCCGCGCCTAGCAATGCGGCGAGCTGCTGGGACTTTATCAACACCACGACCTGCGACCAATTTCAGGTGGGCGTGGATTCCAATTCCTTTCCCCATTCCCGCAGCGCGTTCCCGCCCAGCTATGCGCTGGACAGAGCGTATCAAAGCGCGCTTTTCAAGATGGCGACAAAGAAGGAATACCAGCGCATCGTGGAATACATGCAGAAGGAATGGGGCGGCTCCTGCTATGGCATATCCACCACGATGATACTCAATCGTCTTACGCGCATGAAAATGATTTCTCCGGGGCTGCCTGCTTCCACCATGCACAGTGGCGCGAAGAATTATTTTTCTATACCCAATCCCAAAACCAGCCGCTCGGCGCTCAACTATATCAACTATTTCATGCTTTCGCAGTTTGTCTCTAAAAGCCGCGCCGGTATTGAGACGAAGGCCATAACGACGCGCAAAGACGGGAAGATATTTTACGACCGCGCAAGCCTTGAGGCCGTGGTGAAGAAGGTCGTAGACTTCGTGGATACGGGCAGACCCTTTCAGGTTGGCTATGGTTATGGCGACGGCGGCCATGCCATCGTGGGCTGCGATTACTATTTCTATAACGATAACGACCCGGCAAAAAACCGCGACATCATCGTCTTGAAATTCTATGATGAAAATGACAGGGGGATGGCTGCGCGGTATGGCACGCCGCATTTTTGCTATGTCAAGCTGGCCCTTAAAAACGGCGTGATAGAGCCGCTTGCGGAGCACAAGGACAGCAATGGCAACGAACGCGTCTATCTGTACTATTACAATTACGCAAAAAAGAAATTCTTTGGCACCAAGGTGTTGACATATCTTGCTGTGCGGGATACCGCCAAGCTGTATCAGAATCTCAGAACCGGCGGCGCGATGAACTTCCTGGCCAGCAGCGCGTCCTCTGCCGCGCCCCCGCAGGCGGTGCTGACGCTGGACGACATAGACGGTTATGACGCGGACTTTCGCATTAAGCCCTTCGCTTACGGCGCGGGCGGCGATGTGAATCATGTCGATTATGCCGACGGCTGCGGCAGGCTCTTTAGGATACAGGGCGGCAGCGTTGATCCCGGCGCCCTGATCGATGACGAAGATTCGATCGATACGGAGACTGCGGCCTATGCCTATCCCGCCATCCCCGTGGACGCAAAGGATACCGATCTCGATTTTGCCAACATGGTCGTTACCTCCGTTTCGCCTGGCTATCGTCATGAGGGCTACGATGAGGGAGAAGGGCTCTACATGGAGATCGATCTCATGGATGCGGGCAAGGTGGACAGAACGGTGAAAACCTTTGACGGCTACGATATCGTGACCTCCGACGCGTTCCTGCCGGGCGTGAGCCTTGCAAAAGGCGACCATTACGCATGGGTGGGCGGAAGCGGCATCGATTACATCCGTTTTTCCTCCGATGGGCGGCTGCGCGATGTGATCGCGGGGGATGGCGCGCCGGGCGGCTCGGCGGAGCTGTACTTTGGCACCGACGGCGACGAGCTTGGCCTTGACATGTTCCGTCTTGCCGTGCAGAATTTCTCCATCCTGCAGGTTTTCGACGAGGAGGACGGCGCGGCGTTTGCGGACGGCGTATGGCTCAGGACGGACGGGCTTGCGGATGGCTTTGACTTCACCTTCTATCAGGACGAGCTGGAAAGCGATGATTATGAGGGCGATATCGCCTATGAGGATACGGACGACGTGTGGATCAAGATCGCGCCAAAGCGTATGCCGGACGGCACGCTGGGCGTTGAGGTTTGGGCGCAGCCGTGGTATGAGGGCGAGGATCCGCATGCGTTTACCGATGAGGACGTCGTGTTTAGAAGCGAATTCCACGCGCGCACGTTCCCTTCGGAATATGGCGCGTCCGCCACTGCGTATTCGCAGACGGACAGCCGCAACGAATACCCCATGAAGGGCGGCGAAAACGGTGTGCCGCAGCCTGACGGCGGCCTCCGCTTCACCATCGACGCGCCTCATGAAAAACAGACCGGCGCGGCCGTGGACGGAAAGCCCCTGCAAAAGGACGTGGATTATGAAAGCGAACCGGGCAGCACCATCATCACGTTAAAGCCCGCTTTCCTTTCCACACTTGCGGACGGCACGCACAGGCTGGAGGTCTACTTTACCGACGGGCACGCGCAAACGACCTTCACCACGCCTGTTGGGGCGCCTCTTTCCACGGCGGCGGTCACGAGCGTCCCCGCCACGGGCGGCGCGCCGATCGGCACGGTTCTTCTGCTTGCGGGTGTGCTTGGCGTATGCTTATGGAGCAAAAAACGCAGGGACGCTTGATAGGGGTCGGGATGCATGGCCGGCCATAGCGCGATAAGGAAGGAGCCGCCCCGCTTGGGGACGGCTCCTTTTGTATGTGTTGACAGAACGCTTATTTTTCAGGTATTTCGCCGGAAACCAAGATACGGGAGCCCATATCCTCCTCCGTAGCACCCGTCTGATAGCTCTGGTCGGCGATATAGAGCTTGTTGCCGATCAGGAAGGCCTGCGAATAATGGTCATGATTGGCGACGTCGCCGCCTACGGTGGCGACAAGGCTGTAATCCGAGAGCTTATAGATATTGACCACGGAGTTTTCCGCCTGATAGGTGGAAACGATCAGGTAATCGCCGGAAATGGAGATGCCGTAAGCCTCCTCGCAGTCGATGACCTTCTCAAACTTGCTGCCGTCGTTGCTGAATTTGGCAACGGCGTCCGCTTTCGCGCCTTGCGCAAGCTTCATCGTGAGATAAAGACTACCGTCGGGGCCGACCGCGATGTAGTTTGCGTCGGCTTCCGCAACGCCTGTCTTAAGGGGCAGGTTCACGATGCCGTCCACGCCGAAAGCGGGGTTGATCGCGGGGGACGCGGGGTCGGTTACGTCATAGCAATAGATGCGGTTGGCGCCATAGTTGGTGATGAAATAGGCGTAGTATTTGTCGCCGTCCTTGTAGACCGCAACGCCGTTTGCGCCGCAGTCCATAAGGCCGAGATCCACGATGGTCTCGGAGATCATTTCGCCGGTGCTGTCATCGATGACGAAAAGGGAAATGAAGGACGCCTTATTGTAGGTGACGACGGCGTAGACATAGCCGCGGTCGTCCGCGGCGAGACCCTTGGCGTATTCCGGCCAATCCCCTACGCTGCCGTCATGGAATATCCACTGTTCTTCGCCGGAGGCGACGTCGATCTTGCGGACGCCGTTGGCGGTAAGGAGGATGTGACCCGTGTAGAGGCTCTTTCCGTCCAGTGAGGCCGCCATGCCGCGAAGGGACTTGACGGGCGCGTCGAACACCTTATAATCTGTGAAGGTGAGGCCGTCAAAGTTCAGCGCCTTGGCGCTTTCGGCCTTCTGCCCGCAGCCCGTGAGGCAAAGCAGCAGCGCCAGAGACAACAACAGTGCTGGAATTGTTTTCTTCATGATTTTCTCCTATTGTATGTATTTGGGTTCAGGCAGATCAAAGGGGGAGATCGAAGCCTGTGAAGCGCAGTAGGACGCGAGCGTCTGCATCAAGCTTTGTCCGTAGGGTTCCGCGCGGACGCAGCCGCTCTCCGGGATGCTGATGTTGCTTGGCACGCACACGCGGTATTCGCGCGATAGATCAAGGCGTTCGCCATCGGCCAAATACGCGCCGGTGGTGAGATAGAGATCCTTTTCCTTGTTAAAGGTAAGCTCCGGCGTCATGCCAAGGCAGATGTTGTTCGTTTTATTGATGTCCACGAGGGAGAGAAGCTGCGCGCCGGTCATGGTATACACTTGCACGTCTAAAAAGTGAAATAACGTCGATTCGAGTATGGGGACGGTCACGTCGCCTTCATAGAGTTTGGTGCTTGCAACCTGCGTATCATGGAAATGCCCGTAATAGTCAGGGCGCGTCGAAGGGGGCGCAACGGCGACGTCGCTGCCCGTCTGCGTACGCATGGCTTGCATAATCAGGTTGAGAACCTGCTGGAGCGAGAAGGTCTCCGTCGCCTGCGTGAGCACCTCCTTCATGCGGCTGTCCTCTAAAAGCTGTAGCGCCCGCGCGTCATTGAGGGAGGAAAGCAGCTCGTTTTCGGCTTCCTCCGTCGCGTCGCCGGACAAAAAAGCGAGCACCGCTGCGCCAAAGGAGCTGTCTACCGCAAACGGCGCGACCTCCTCCACAAGATTACCGCCCTCCAAGACGCGCTTGAATGCCGCAAGGGAGGGGGAGGATAGCTCGTCCATCAGGCCATAGCAGGGCGATACCAGTCCCCGGCAGGATTCAAGCAGGCGAAGCTGTCCCTTTTCGCTGTAGATATAGTCCGCGATCCTGCTAAGCGCCGCCGCCATCTCGGGGTCATTCATGGATTTTGCGCTCATGCCAAGATAGAGCGTGTTGTGTTCGATGATGACGCCGTCGGGAAAGGCTTGGGAATACAGCGGCATCATGGCAAACTTGTCGTGCGTGCCGCTGTTATAGACCTGTGAGAGCGATTCGCCGTTGGCGATGCACATGGCGACCTGCCGCTCCTTCATCAAATGCGCGATCCCCTCCGTGAAGCTTTCCAGATCATCCGCGATATGGCCGACTGTGCCGAGCATCCGCAGGTAGGGGAGGGTGCCTGTGAAGGTTTCCCGCTCCGCCTTGGGATTGGCTGTGGAAAAGGCTTTTTGCCATTTGTAGCCGCTGAGCGTTGCGCCGTCGTTGATCAGATAGGCGGTGGAGAAAAGTCCCGTCCCGAGATCCGCCATGGTGCGCACCGAAATGGGCGGCATGCCCGCATCGTATATGGTGGTGAGCAGCTTGGTGAATTCCGCGTAGTTTTGCGGAACCTCCCAGCCGTTCTCCTCAAACATGGTCTGGTTGTAGATGATACCCTTGAGCCCCACGAAGAAGGGCAGATAGTAGAGCTTGCCGTCGATGGCGATATTGTTGAGGTAGGAGGTTTGGAAGCGCGAGGTGTACCCTTCGCCCGACACCTCCGCGAATGCGTTGGTAAGATTGGGAAGATCGGCGCTCAACGCGTCCGCGATGATGATATCCGGCACATCCTCATGGATGGCCATCTGCGAGAGGATGACTCCCGCTTTTTGCGAGCCTTCCGTGCCATCGACATGACCCCGGCGCACCATGGATTGAAAATCAAATTCATATTCGGGGAATACGTCCCGCAGCTCGATGACGTAATTGAAAATAGAGGAGCTGTCATCAAATTCGATCCTTATGCGCAGCTTTTTGTTATCCTGCGCGACGGGGGCGCAGCATGTAACGCAAAAGAGGAAGGCCAAGATAAGCAGCATGGACACGGCGCGCAAGAGCTTGTTTTTCATCATTTGTCACCGCCTCCCAAGTATTTTAGCAGCGTCGCCTTGAATTCGTCCATCTCGATCGGCTTTTTCAGGTGCGCGTTCATGCCGTGCTGCAAGGACTTTCGCATATCGTCGTCAAAGGCGTTGGCGCTCATGGCGAGTATGGGGATGGTCTTTGCGTCGGGCCGGTCAAGCGCGCGCACGGCGTCCGCAAACTCATAGCCGTTCATCTCCGGCATCTGGATATCCGTGACGATGGCGTCGTAGTAGCCGGGAGCGGTTTCGGTGTATTTCATAAGCGCCGCCATGCCGTTTGTCGCGGTTTCCACAAGCGGGCCGAAACGGGCGATGATCTTTGCCGCGATGAGCAGGTTGATGTCGTTATCCTCTACGAGCAGCACACGCTTGTTCACAAACGCGCTTTCATCGGGCGGCGTGGCGGATTGAACGGTTACGGACGCCGGGGCTTCGGCGCGTGCAAGCTCGAGCACCACCTCAAAGGTGGAGCCTTCGCCCTTCTTGCTTTTTGCGCTGATCGTGCCGCCCATCATATCCACGAAGGATTTGACGATGGATAAGCCCAGGCCGCTGCCGCCGCCGACGCCCGACGCGTCCTGCGTGAAGGGGGTGAACAGTTTTTCCATGAACGCGTCGTTCATCCCGATGCCGGTATCGGCAACGACGAGGCGTATCCTGTCCCTGCTTTCGAGGCGCTCCAACAGCGCGAAGCTTACATCGATGCTGCCGCCGCTGTCCGTGAACTTGATGGCGTTGTTGATCAGGTTCATCAAGATCTGCGACAGGCGCTGCTTATCGCCGACATAGTAGCGAGACATTGCGCTGTCCGTGTGGATATCGAGGCGCACATCCTTCTCCGTGGCTTGCTTGCGGGAAACCGCCGTGATGGTGTTGATGATCTCGTGCCCGTCAAAGACGTCGCAGCGCAGCTCCACCTTGCCGCTTTCGATCTTGCTCATGTCCAGAATATCGTTGAGGATGCCCAAGAGATATTTGGCGGAAATATCGATCTGCTTGAGGTTGTCCATGACGGGCGCATCCTCCTCCACCTGCGTTGTGGCGATATAGTTCATGCCGATGATGGCGTTGAGCGGTGTGCGAATATCATGCGACATCTTGGCAAGAAAGTTGTTTTTGGTGGAGGCAACGCGGTTTTTGAGCTCCAGCTCATACATCTGCCGGTCGCGCTCCTTGGAAGCCTGCGCGTTGACGATGATGATGGACAGCACCAAAAACGCAAGGCCAAGGACTACGCCGGCGATGGCAAGCAGCGTGTTTTGCAGCGCGGCTGTGGTTTCTTGAGAGGTGGAGGCGATGGGCGCTATCACGACGGCCATTTCGTCTGAATCCGCAAGCGGCTGGTATTGCACCGCCCAATCCGTGCCGTCGAAGCTGGCGAACAGGCTGCCTCCGTTTTTTTGCCGGATGTCCCGTTCGATCTTCTCCGCCAAGGGGGCGTCGATCCCCGCCTTTTTTAAGCTGGTGATAAGGTTATAACCAATGAAGGGCACGTCGATCCTGGGGCCAAGCTGGATGCCGCCGTTCAGATCCACGAGGTAGGTATATCCGTCGTCGCCAAAAAGCCCAAGATACAAATCATCATGGAATTGCACCACATCGTATATCTCGTATAGGGCGACGATGGTCACGCCATCCACGAGCCGGGGCGTGAGCGCTGAGGAAAAGACCCAGTAATCCACCCCGTCGGCGGATTTATCGAAATGATATTGTGCGCCTTCGCTTGCAAGCGTGGCGGTGAGTATGTCGAAATTGCGGATCTGCGCCGTTTTTCCGTCCAGCGTGTAGGTCGAACCGGCGTCGTCCGCAAGCAGCACGGTGTAGTTTTCATTCTCTTTATAGGCAAATAGCTTGTGCGCCTCCGCGAAGGAGGCGACGCTGGATTGTTCAAAGGCGGACGCGCTGGAGCCGATGCGCGAGGAGAGCCATTCGCGCTTGGCGGTGATGGAACGCGTAAGCTGCTCCGTGAGCTCGTTGACATAGACCGCGCGCTCATCCCGCAGGCTTTCGTTCAGCGCCCTATAACATCTGAAAAACCCAAAGAGACAAGCCACGATCACGAGGCAAATGCCTACGCTTAACGATGCTTGCCATAACTCCTTTTTTGTGGGCTTTCGGTTCTTCATCTATATCACCTGTTCCGGCAAGGCCGGGTCATTGCATCCAAATGTCCATTGCGGCATAAAAATGCGCAATGCCGCATCAGCAGCATTGCGCGTAACATTGCAACCGGCTGTCATGCTTTATGTTTAGACCCTTGGCTTTGCGCGAACAGCCTTTCGGCTGCCTTGCCTTTACATCTTTCGCTTTTCAATGGGCATATGCCTCTCACGCAAACGCCACCCCGTCGCCCAAAGCGACATATTATTATACCATGTCTGGAAGCATTCGCCAACGCCTTGCGTAACAATTATCGGATAAATGTGTTTAACTTTGCTAAGGGCTGTGCCCATATTGACATCCGCACGAAAAAGAAGGATGATAATACTATAAAAACGGAACGGGCAAGCCGGAGCAGCTTGCCGTTCACGGTGATAGGTGGGTGATAGGATGCAGGAGATTGCGAAGGATATTTGGAAGAAGGTTCAAACGCTGCAGCGCGATCATCAGCGTTTGCTGATCGCGGTCGACGGAAGGTGCGCGGCGGGCAAAACGACCCTTGCGGCGCGGCTGATGGAAGAAAACGACTGCGCGGTGCTGCATATGGATCACTTTTTTCTGCGCCCGGAGCAGCGCACCCCGCAGCGTCTGGATGAACCGGGCGGCAATGTGGATCATGAGCGTTTCTTGCGCGAGGTGCTGCTGCCGCTCAGGGAGGGCGCGGCGTTCTCTTACCGCCCCTATGATTGCCGCAGGCAGGCGCTGTCTGATCCCGTGCGCGTGGAGCCGTGCGCCGTCAACATCATCGAAGGGTCGTATAGCTGCCACCCCGCACTGCGGGAATACTATGACCTGCGCATATTCCTCACCGTAGAGCCGGAGGAGCAGATGCGGCGCATACGCGTGCGCAACGGCGAGAGCTGCGCGGAACGCTTCCGGCAGAAATGGATCCCGCTGGAGGAGCGCTATTTTGCCGCCTGCCGCGTGGCCGGGCAATGCGACCTTTGCTATGAGACGTGACGGTGGACACGGCTATTTTCGCTTATTACCGACCTGAAGTTCTACAACAGTTTCAATCCAAGCACCCGCGAGGGGTGCGACCTATAAGATGCTCATCGTTCTCCTTTGTACCACATAGCGACTGGGCTTTAGATGAAATCAATTCTTCGCAACGTACCTTTGATTTTTGCTGTTAGGCTTGTCCGGGATCGTCATGCTTAGCTTTCCTGATTCAAGCAAGGGCTTCAACTGTCGCGCCGCAAAGCTGCGCAAATCCTTGTAGCCGCAGAAATCCGCTATTTCCTTCCGCGTTTTCGGCATGACACAGAAGGATAGAATCTTATCTTGTAGGCTATCTTGTTGGTGGTCTTGTTGGTTTTGATAGCGGAACGTCACCCGGACAAAATGATCGGAAATCTCAAATATGCTCCGGTCATAGGCGTTGAGTATCCGGCTCATGCCCGACCCAAGCTGCTCCACAAGGCCAACGTCGCGGAATACGCGCATCAATTCCCGGCTGCGGGGCATGGAGCTGAAGCTGAAAAAGTCGCCGATGCTTTGGCCTTGGATCAGCCCGCCATAGGACGTCAGCGTCATGCGGTCGGAGAATATTTCAAATACGGGCGGAATCTCACTGGTATAGTCGTTATGCACGATAGCGTTTACGATCGCCTCGCGCAGGGCAATGGGCTGCGCCAGCCGCTTATCCTTCCGTGCGCCACTGGTTATCGTGGTTTGGGTTGTGTTCTCGATGTTGAACCGTTCCAGAACATTGTGGGTGGCCTTGATCAAAGAGCGCCGCCGTCCGCATTCAGAAAGGCAACGATTTCTTTTTCCAGTTTATCGTTAAGCTCACGCTTTAACTCTATTCGATGCGATTCCTGCAGCATAGTTATCTCCTCAGCTTTTGATGCTCATAGTATACCATAATATCTGCTGCAAAATCATCAGGATAATAGCACGGTCGTTGGCGTATCATGCCTTGTTGCATAGCAGTGTTATCGTGCCGTTTCCTCATGTAGATCGCCTGTCAGATAGATGATATTCGCATTATATCACACCAGCGCCATGAGCTCGCTATCCTCATCGCTGAGCGCGGCGAGTGCCACCCGCATCCCTAACCGAAACCCATCTACGAAGCCTTCTCTGCCCGTGATGGCATTCAACTCGGACTGCGCGTCCACGAAGGCAGCAAAGGCATCTTTGTCCTTTCCTTCCAGCGTAGTATTGAGATAGGTCTCGTTTTTCTCTATGGTCGCCAGCGCCTTGGCGAAGGGCGTGCCTCTCACAAACACTTTCTCGTTGGGCACGATGTTGCCCAAATATAGATCCTCCAATACTTTTCTCATGATATTGCCCTCCCTGTGGTTTCAATCCAAGACCATTTTAACCTGATACAGATTAAAAGTCTATAATCTAATTCAGATTATCGTACAATATTTTATGAGGTGGTACGATGTATAAACGAATTAGAAACCTGCGGGAGGACAAGGATTTGAATCAAACACAGGTTGCAAAGATGCTCGGCATGTCACAGACGGGTTATTCTAAATATGAAACGGGCGAAAATGATATTCCAAGCCGCATTTTGATTCAGCTTGCTGATTTTTACAATACTTCTATTGATTATTTGTTAGAACGCACGGATGATAAAAGACCTCCCGCTAAACGGTTATGCGATTAAGCTGCGCTTGGCTGCGCCCATGCCATGAAGGTGCTGCGCGCCACCACCCCCCCGACACGATTCGCTTTTCGGCATCGGGATGACGCGGCGCTTGTCCCTTCGGACAGCGCGCAGCGTCCCTGCCTCAGAGCGGGGCGGGAAAGCGCCGCACAGCGGCTCTTTCTGATCCGCCCTTCAAATCGTTTGGAAAAACAGGCCAATAACAGTGCCCACCCCCCGACACGATTCGCTTTTCGGCGTCGGGATGACGCGGCGCTTGTCCTTCGGACAGCGCGCAGCGTCCCTGCCTCAAAGCGGGGCGGGAAAGCGCCGCACAGCGGCCCTTTCTGATCCGCCCTTCAAATCGTTTGGAAAAACAGGCCAATAACAATGCCCACCCCGCAGGGGTGGGCATTGTTATTGGCGCGCCCGACACGATTCGAACGTGCGGCCTACAGAGTCGGAGTCTGTCGCTCTATCCAGCTGGGCTACGGGCGCATGGGGTTTTTGACCTTGTTGATTATAGCATAACCGCCGCGGCTTTGCAACGGGAAGGATGGCAAGCCGCGGCGGTAAACGGTGACGGATCATGTCGGGCGTTAGACCCGGTTAGTCAACGTGGGATTTGATATTGATCCACGCGTCGTTGTAAACGTTGATGAAGTCGCCCAGATCGTGAAACACCTCGCAGCGATCCAGCACTTCTTGGGGCGGATTGTAGGTCTCGTTTTCGAGATATTCGGGATCGAGCAGCGCCATGGCGGCCTTGTTGGGGGTGGAATAGCCGATGTATTCCGTGTTGGCCTTGGCCACCTCCGCGTCGCACAGGAAGTTGATGAAGGCCTCCGCCTCGGCGGTGTGCTGGCTGGTCTTGGGCACGATGACGTTATCGAACCAGACGTTGCTGCCCTCGTCCGGCACACAGTAGCGAAGATCGGGGTTGCCCTCCTCCTCGTCCATGCACCACATGGCGTCGCCGGAATAGACCACGGCCACAGCGCCGTTGCCGCCGATCATGCGCTCCTTGATGGAATCGCCAAGATAGGCGTATACAAGGTGCTTCTGCTCGATCAGCGCCTGTTCGGCTTCCTTGACGGCGTTCTCGTCGCGGGTGTTGAGGGAATAGCCCAGCTTGATAAGCGTGATGCCGATGGTGTCGCGGATGGAATCGTACATGAGGATCTGATCCGCGTACTTTTCATTCCAAAATACGTTCCAGGTGTGCACATCCGCCTCATCCACCATGGTGCTGTTGTAGAGGATGCCCACCGTGCCCCACATGTAGGGGATGGAGTAGACGTTGCCCGGATCGAAGGAAAGATCCATGAACCTTTCGTCAATGTTGACGAGGTTGGGGATGTTGGTCTTGTCAAGCGGGTGAAGCATATCGTCGGCGATCAGCTTCTCGATGATGTATTCCGAGGGGAAGCATACATCGTAGATGCAGTCGGGCGAAGCGAGCTTTACAAGCATCTCCTCATTGTTGGCCATGGTGGTGTAGTTCACCTTGATGCCGGTCTCCTCCTCGAACTGATCCAAGAGGTCGGGGTCGATGTAATCGCCCCAGTTGAGCACCTGCAGGGTGACGGCTTTTTTGCCGCCGCATCCGGCGCACAGCGCGCAGACAAGGAGTAAAATGGCAAGCAGGAAGGCGGTTTTTTTCATAGTATCGGGTTCCTTTCGCATACTGGATTTTGCAATTTGCAGCTTGAAATTTGCAGAAGGCTTAGGGGCGGGCAGCGGCGCGCAGGCGCTTTTGCTGCGCGGCGAGCTCACGCTCCTCCTTCATGCTCTTGAGGTTGATGATGAGCAGCAGCGTGACCACCGCTACGAACATCAGTGTGGAGAGGGCGTTGATCATGGGGCTGATGCCGCGGCGCGCGGCTGCATAGATGTATACGCTCAGGTTTTCCACGCCGTTGGAGGAGAACCATGTTACCACGAAGTCGTCCAAGCTCAGCGTAAAGGCGAGCATGCAGCCCGAAACGATGCCGGGCATGATGTCGGGTATCACCACCTGCCGCAGCGCCTGCATGGGGGTGCACCCCAGATCCAGCGCCGCTTCATACAGGCTGTCCGAGCTTTGCCGAAGCTTTGGCAGCACCGAGAAGATCACATAGGGGATATTGAAGGTGATATGCGCGATCAACATACGCATATACCCGCTTTTGAAGCCTAAAAACGCGAACAGCATCATCATGCTGATGCCCGTAACCAAATCGGGATTGACCATGGGAAGCTGCGAGATATTCTCCACGACCGCCCGGGGGCGCTTGCGCATGGAATGGATGCCGATGGCGGCAAAGGTGCCTATGATGGTAGCGCTAAGCGCCGAGAGAACCGCAACGCTCAGCGTCACAGAAAGCGCCTTGGTGATGGTGGAATCCTCAAAGAGCTTCGCGTACCACTTGAAGGAAAAGCCCGTCCAGTTGCCCATGACGCGGGATTCGTTGAAGGAGAAGATGATCAGCACGATGATGGGGGCGTAGAGAAACAGCAGCATCAGCCCCAAATAGGTGCCCTTGAAGAAGGAACGAAGCCTGCTTACCATAACCTGCCTCCTTCCTGCCCGGACTCATGCTCCGCCCGGCGCATCACGAACATGGAAATGATGACGAGTATCAGCAGGATAAAGCTCAACGCGCTGCCCGTGCTCATGTTTTGCAGCGTGATAAACTGGTTCTCGATCAATTCGCCGAACATCATGAATTTGCCGCCGCCTAAGAGGCCGGAAATGGCAAACGTGGTGATGGCGGGGATGAACACCATGGTGATGCCCGAAATGATGCCGGGGAGAGACTGCGGCAGCGTCACCTTGACGAAGGTGACAAGGCCGTTGGCTCCAAGATCGGCAGCCGCTTCCAACAGGCTTTTATCAAGCTTGACCAGCACCGAATAGACGGGCAAAATCATAAAGGGCAGGAAATTGTACACCGTGCCCAGCATGACCGCCGATTCCGTAAAAAGAAGGTGCTGCGCGGGCAGACCTACGGCCGCGAGCAGGGCGTTCAACACGCCGCGCCCGTCGAGGAGCACCTGCCACGCGTAGGTGCGCAGCAAGAAGTTCATCCACATGGGCACGATAAAGAGCACATAGAGGATGGCTGCGGTGGATTTTTTGAGCTGGGACAGGATATAGGCGATGGGATAGCCCGTGGCGAGGCAAATCAGCGTCGCCTTGACGGCCACCCATACGGAGCGAAAGAATACCTTCATATAGGAGGGCGAGGAAAGAGCGTCGATGATATTGGCGAAGGTGAACCCGCCGTCCGACGTGAACGCGTAGTACACGATCAGCAGCATGGGTGCCAAGATGAAGATCAGCATCCACACGATATACGGATAGGAGAACATGGTGCGTTTCATACCGGTGCCGATCCTTTCTTATACTTCGTCCGCTTCGACGGCTTCGTCCATCAGTTCGTCCTCGGTGGGCGCTTCCAGCGCGTCGTGGGTGAGGCTTTTATGCATGACGTGGATAGCATCGGGCAGGATGGTGAGGCTCACCTCGCTGCCGATGTCGGCATAATCCGTGGAGTGCACCGTCCAAACAAAATCGCCCGTATCCACCTGAAACGCGTAGTGCACGCCCATGAAGATGGCGCTTTTGATCACACCCTTCAATGGCGCCTGATCCGGCTCGTACAGGTCGATATCCTCGGGGCGCACCACCACGTCCACGCGCTCGCGCTTGGCAAAGCCCTTGTCCACGCATTCGTAATCGATGTTGTGGAAGCGTACCTTGTAATCCTCCAGCATCACGCCGGGGAGTATGTTGCTTTCGCCTATGAACTTGGCGACGAACACGTTTTTGGGCTCGTTGTAGATGTCGGTGGGGGTGCCGATCTGCTGGATGATGCCCTCGTTCATCACCACGATGGTGTCGCTCATGGTGAGCGCCTCCTCCTGATCGTGGGTGACATAAATAAAGGTTATGCCCAACAGCTGCTGCATGCGCTTGAGCTCAATCTGCATCTCCTTGCGAAGCTTGAGGTCGAGCGCGCCCAGCGGTTCGTCTAAAAGCAACACCTGCGGGCGGTTGACAAGCGCCCGCGCGATGGCGACACGCTGCTGCTGGCCGCCGGAAAGCTGCTCGATCCAACGCTTTTCATAGCCCTTGAGGTTGACGAGGGTGAGCATTTCGTGTACGCGGGATTCGATCTCCGCCTTGGGGA
This sequence comes from Clostridia bacterium, assembly GCA_030533005.1. Taxonomy (GTDB): domain Bacteria; phylum Bacillota; class Clostridia; order Christensenellales; family CAG-138; genus JAQVRG01. Next base: position 16,722 of record JAUNJX010000014.1, read on the forward strand.
GCTTTTGGATCTTCAGCCCGAAGGCGATGTTGTCGTAAACGTTCAGGTGCGGAAACAGGGCGTACTTTTGGAACACCGTGTTGACCTTGCGCTTGTAGGGCGGCACGCTTACCACGTCCTGCCCGTCGATGAGCACCTGTCCCTGATCCGGCATGACGAAGCCCGCGATGATGCGCAGCGTCGTCGTTTTGCCGCAGCCCGAAGGCCCCAGGAGCGTAATGAACTCCCCGTCGCGTATGTAGAGGTCGATGTCCTTGAGCACGGCTTCGCCGTCGTATTCCTTGGTTATGCCCACCAGATCGATCAAATGCTTGCTCATAGTTTATGCTCCGCTGAAGATAGAATTTTTAGCTTAAAAGGACGGCGGCGTGGAGACCCAAAGGATCAGCGCCTGTTTTTTTCCATTATTTTTGAGGTAGTGCTCCTGCGCGCTTTTGAAGCTGAAGCTTTCACCCTTGCGCACCCGGAATTTTCTCTCGCCAAGGTGCAGCATCACCGTGCCCGCGAGCACATAGCCGAATTCCTCCCCCTCGTGGGGATCGTCCCGCTCCGTTTCGCACCCGCTTTCGAGTGTGACAAGGATAGGCTCAAGCGCGTTTTTCTGTGCGTTGGTGACCAGCCACGCGATGCTGTAGCCCGCCTCGTTTTCCTTGACGAACACGTCCTCGCTGGTAAAGACCACCTTGCTTTCGGATTCGGACGCAAAAAAGTCCGCAAGATCCGTGCCCAGCGCCTCCAGGATATCCATGAGCGTAGCGATGGAGGGGGAATTGAGATTGCGCTCGAGCTGGGAAATGAAGCCTTTGGAAAGCTCCGTGCGCGCGGCCAGCTCCTCTTGGGTAAGCCCCAAGCGGATGCGCCGCCGCTTGATCCGATCGCCTATATCCACCATGCGCCGCCCCTTTCTGTATCGTGCTGATACTAAACTCTTGGTTTACTATGCTAGAACCATTGCGATAATAAACTTTAAGTTTACAAATCGTAAACTACCATGGACGATTAAACCATGATTCTACAAAAATGTCAACATAAAAATAGCCCGCTGACGAGCGGGCGGGCAAAGATAGCGAGACGGCAAAAACTATAAAATTGCCGTGATCGCGCAGTAGATGAGCGACAGGCACATCACCGCGTCGCAGGGGATGCGGTATTTGGCGTAGAGATTTTTGATGACCGTGCCGAATAGCACCCACAAAAGGGAGCTGCAGCACAGCGTCAGCGTCGCTATTGCGCTCCAAAGGAGGATGGAGGAAAAATGCGCGCTGTAGGGCACAACATAGATGGAGAAGATGGAAAGGGCGTAGATCCAGCTTTTGATGTTGAGTATTTGCAAAAGAATGCCGTCCTTGTAGGAGGAAGCCTTTTCGGCGGGAATGTCGTCGCCCTCGGCGGGGGGATTTTTGCTTTCGCGGATACCCGAAAGCAGGATGTGGAGGCCAAGGTAGGCCATATACGCAGCGCCCAGCCATTTCATGTAGGGCACAAGGCCGGGGATGAGGCTTGCAAGCGCGAGATTAAGAAGCCCGCAAAGCAGCATTTTAACGAACACGCTGCCCATGCTGCCGATCAAAAAGCGGCGTGCGCCCTTAAGGCCGTGCCGCGCGCCCAGATACAGGCACATGAAGTTGTTGGGGCCGGGGGTGATGGCGCCCACCAGCATGTAGATGAAAAGTCCCGCAAGATCCATAGTTAAACCTCCGCCTCCGCTGTTTTGATGATGCCGCGCTCATAGGCGGCGAGAAGATCGCCAAGGTCTGTAAGCCTGCCCTTGATCTCATCGCCCTTGTCCGTGTCGCTCACGAGCAGCCTTCGATCCATCTTTTCCACGATGAAGCTGTGGGAGGTGATGTCGTCCTCCTCGCGGATGGCCTGTTCGCGGCTGGTAAAGGGCTCGTGGGCGGCGATGTGGATATCGTGGGATCCAAAGAACATGGTGTAGCCCGCGATGCCCGTCTTTTTTTGATAGGCACGGCAAAAGCCGCCATCGATCACCACCAGCCGTCCGCCCGCCTTGCGGGGATCCTCGCCGTCCTTGGCCTTGACGGGCACATGGCCGTTGATGATGCGGCTCCAAGGCTTGTTAAGGCCGAATTCCTCGAGTATGCGCCGGCAGTATGCCTCGGTGTTGTAATAGGAATAATACGGGTTTTTCGGCTCGTTCCATGTGCTCTCCTCCAAGAGCAGCGTGCGCTCAAACGTCTTGATCTCGCGCCGCCCGAAGATGGGGGAATTGCGTCCGCACCAGAGGAACCACAGAAAATCGCCGCCTTCCTCCCGCTGCTGCGTGCCCACGGGGGAGAAATACGCTTGCCTTGCAACGCGGTCGGCATAGTTGAGGAACACGCGTCCCGCCATGCTGCGCCCGCCCATGTCGAATTTGGTAAAGGAACCGTCCTCGTTGGTGGGGATGCAGCCGTGGTAGAGCAGGTTGCCGTTGCAGCGGCGGTAGATGCTGCCGTTATCATAAAGGAAGCGGGCGTGGGCTTGCAGCTTGTCGCTTTTCATAAAGGAAGCGGTCAGCTGCTCCATAAGCGCCTGTTCCTCGGGGGAGAGGCGGTTGGGATCGGCAGGGTCTACGGTGGGGAAATCCGTATCCCGCAGCTTGTAGCTAACGCCGTCCACGTCGATGGTGTAGTCGTTCCAGTTGACGCGGGAGAGCATGTCCCTGTCCGCCATATCGTATTCGCTTCTGCGGCGCACGAGCTGCCCCTCCAGCTTGAACATGATGACGCTGATGGCCTTGTGCATGCGGGCGTAAAGATGCATGTCGCGGGGCTTGTAGCGTTCCTCGGGCAGCTTTCGCGGCTCGAACACGGGGGCTTCAGAATAGGTTTCGTTTGCGAAAAGCGCGAGCGGCAAAAGGTTGACGCCATAGGCGTTTTCCAGCATGTCAAGGCTGTCGTACTGCACGCAGTTCTTGACCGCCACCGCAACGCAGACGGGGCTGCCCGCCGCGGCGCCCAGCCACAGCACGTCGTGGTTGCCCCACTCGATATCCGCGTTGTGGTAGGAGATCAAATGGTCGAGTATCACGTCCGCGTGCGGGCCGCGATCGAAGATGTCGCCCACGATATGGAGCCTGTCCACCACGATGCGCTTGATGAATTCCGCGAATTCCGTGATGAGCGTTTCCGCGCTGCCCGTATCCACGATGGCGGCGATGATGTTTTCAAAATAGGATTCCTTTTCCCGCACGCCGTCGGTGTTGATCAGCTCCTCCATGATGTAGGCGGAGTCGCGGGGCAGGGTGTTATAAACATAGGAGCGGGAATACTTGGTCGCCACGTTCACGGCGACCTTGACAAGCCGGTGCAGCGTCACCCTGTACCAGTCGTTCAGATCCTTTTCCCGGCGGCGGGCTTCATAGAGCTTTTCCTCGGGGTAGTAGGTGAGGGAGGCGAGAGAGCGGCGCTCGGAGAGGGTCAGGGAATCGCCGAAGGTCTCGTCGATCTTGACGTAAACGGCGCCGGAGCCGTTGTTGAGGATGTGCAAAAACGCCTCGTGCTCGCCGTGGATATCGCTCATGAAATGCTCGGTGCCCTTGGGAAGATTCAATATCGCCCGCAGGTTGATCATCTCGGCGCGCACGGCTTGCACGCTGGGGTATTTTTTCGCAAGCAGCGCTAAAAAACGCGTGTCGCGGTTGGGTTCCATACGCTCACCTCCTGTGGTTGCTTAACAAATCATTATACCATTTATAGGCATGTCGTGCAAATCTGCAGGTCGGTTTCGCAAGATATGCTTAGGAGGAACGGACAAGCCGTCAGCCCTTGTTCCGGAGGGTTCGCCTGCAAAGCAGCAGCCCCAGCACCAGCAGCGCGGGGAAGATCGCGGCGGAAAGCAGGCCGGCGCGAAGCTCGTTGCCCTGTGCAGCCGAAACGAGCCCCACCATGGCGGGGCCAAGCGTGCAGCCCATATCGCCCGCAAGCGCGAGAAGCGCAAACATGCGTGTGCCGCCCCGGCGAAGGGTCGTGGAGGCAAGGCTGAGCGTGCCCGGCCAAAAAGCGCCCACGGACAGGCCGCAAAGGGCGCAGCCCGCCAATGCGAGGACGGGATTTTTAGAGAGCGCCGCCATTAGATAGCTGCAAACGCAAAGACAGCCGCTTGCCGCCATCACACCCGTGAGGGGGAAGCGTTCGCCGTATTTCGCGTGCAGCGTGCGGGATATCCCCATCAGCAGCGCAAAAGCGCAGGGGCCGGCAAGGTCGCCCAAGGTCTTGGACACCCCCAAGCCCGCCTCCGTAAAGGCGGAGGCCCATTGGCTCATGGACTGCTCCGCCGCGCCCCCGCAGAGCATGACGAGCACCAGCACATAAAAAGCGCCGGAGCGGAAAAGGGAAGCGCCGTCCATGGCGGGCGCTTCCTCCTCCAACGTGCGGATGGGCACCCTGGTAAAATAGAACGCGTTTACAAGCGGCAGCAGCGCCCATATACAGGCGAGAACGCGCCAGCGCGCAACGCCAAACGCCATAAAGAACAGCGTGGAGCCAAGGATCACCAGCACGCAGCCCCAGCAATAGAAGGCGTGCAGAAAGCTCATGGTGGACGCCTTGTTGGGAAGCGGCGCGGCCTCCACCATGGGGCTGATGACGACCTCTATCAAGCCGCCGCCCATGGCGTAAAGAGCGACGCAGAGCAATATGCCCGCATAGGGATCGGGAAGCCTGTCCGGCAGGAAGGACAGACCCGCAAGCCCCGCCGCGCAGAACAGATGCGCCCATACGGCGGCACGGCGGTAGCCAATGCGCGCGATGAACTGCGCCGCGAGAAAATCCACGGATAATTGCATAAAGAAATTGATGCTGACCAGCAGCGCGATGCGCTCCAAAGAGATGCCATAGGTGCTTTGTAAGGTGAGAAAAAGAAGCGGTATAAAATTGTTGACGATCGCCTGGGCGATATGCCCGCCGCAGCAGGCGTAAAGCGTATGCTTGAAATCGTTGCGCATGGGTATGCGTATCTCCCCTTCCTCAAATCTGCTGCATACTATAGCATATTTGGGGAAATTTTGCCATACGCGAAAGCCTAGCCGCCCCTGCTGTCCCACACCTCCATCCAGCGGGGGCTCAGACATGGATCGCGCTGCGAGAGCGGGCGCAGCACGTCCTCTAAACGCTCCCGCTCCTTTTCGGAGGGGGAAGCGTCAGTGCCCGTGACCGTTGCGGTGACAGCGGGGGTGTAAATGTTGCTTTGCCCCCGGCGCATGAGGCGTATGCACATCTCCGCCACGGCGCCGCCTGCGGAGAAAAAGGTTTCGTCAAAGCAGCCCGCGTGAAAAAAGAGATCGCTTGTAAGCATCGCGCATGCGCCGTGCAGCAGGGACGCTGCGCGCACGCTTTGCCCCAGCCACGGCACGTTTTCACAAAGGACGGCGGGCGCTGTGCCCGCGGCGAGCAGCGCGCCGTCGCCGCTTGCCATGGCGCAGCCCACAACGCCTGCTTCCGCCCGGTGCGTCTGATCCATAAGCGGCACGAGGAAGCCCGGCGTGTCCATCACCGTATCCGGACGAAGAAACAGCAGCAAGGCGCCCTTGGCGCTGCGTGCGCCGAAGTTCCAAAGCGCCGCCGTGCTCTCGCTTGGCATGGTGAGCACGTCCGCCGCGCGGTTGGCGCGCAGCAGCTCGTAGTAGCGCAGCGTATCGAGGTTTTCCGACCCCGCGTCCACGATGCGGATGCGATAGTAGGGGTACAGGGCGTTTTGCTCGATGCTCTCAAGCAGGCGGCGCAAGCGGCGCACGTTGTTTTTGTTGGGGATGATGATGCTCACCTGCTCCTTGGCGCGAAGCGAGGTGCGCAGCCGGAAGGTGTTTTTGCAAAGCCCGCCTACCGCATAGCCGTCCCAGCCGCGCGCTTGCAGGTACGCGTCGATGCAGGCGCGCCCCTGCGTATCCGAAAGCGCGGGGAGGGCGGCGCGGCTTAGGAGCACCTCGTCGATGTGCGCGGTGCGGGCGGCGCGCAGCGCGCAGCGCAGGGTATAGGCATACGCCGCTTCCTCCGAGAACGCGGTCATGGGCTTTGCCGCGTCGTGCAGGCTTCGGCGCACGAGCAGGGGACGGCCTATACAATTGTAGGAAAGCAGATCGACGTTGTTGAGCGCGCACTTGAAATGCGGGTGCAGCCGCGCGCCCGCGCGATGCACATCCTCGTCGGCAAATAAGAGGTCGGGGCGGGGGGAGGCGTTGAGCGCTGCGACAAAATGGCGCAGCGCGTCGGGGTGCAGGACGTCTCCCTTGAAAAGGTACATGAGATATTCGCCCTCGCCCGGCGCGTCGCGCAGCAGCGTGCAGCGGCGGTAGGTCTGGCTTTTCAGCGCGTCGTCCGGCACGCCCTTTTCCCCGATCACGTCGATATGCGGCGTGTATTCGCCCATAACGGCGGCGCTGGGCTGGTACGTCCTGCGCCACGCGGCATAACGGCGGTTAAACGCCTCCGATACAACAGGAAAAGCGCCCGCGGGAGGCTGTCCCGCGCGCGCGAAAAGGGTTTCCAAAGAATCCAGCAGACCGTTTCGCATGCGCTTAGTGTGCGGTGCTTCGGCCTGCGTTATGCGCTCTATTTTGCGAGCGTTTCGGGCGCGGTGAAATCCTCGTCCGTGACCGTCACCTTTTTGATGACCACGGGCTCCCGGGGACGATCCGAATAGTCGGTGGGGAGGGCGCAGATAGCGTCCACCACATCCATGCCGTCGATCACGCGGCCAAAGGCGGCGTACTGCCCGTCAAGATGCGGTGAATCCGCATGCATGATAAAAAACTGGCTGCCCGCCGAATCCGGCATCATGGATCGCGCCATGGAGATCACGCCGCGCTTGTGCTTGAGCGGGTTGTCCACGCCGTTTTTCTTGAATTCGCCCTTGATGGCGTAGCCCGGGCCGCCCGTGCCCGTGCCCTCCGGGCAGCCGCCCTGCACCATAAAGCCGGGGATGACGCGGTGGAAGGTCAGGCCGTCGTAATAGCCCTTGCTGCAAAGCGTGAGAAAATTGTTGACGGTGTTGGGGGCGGCAGATCTGTCCATTTCCAGCGTTATGACGCCGCCGTTTTCCATTTCGATCGTTACCATAGTTGAAGCTCCTTTATTTTATATTGATAGATTCGCTTAAGTAAAAAGGTCGATGGCGATTACGCCGTATGCGTTGAACATGACGCCCAGCGCCATCACGACATATTCATAGCGTTTGGGCTTCCATGCGCCAAGGCTCAGGATATAGGCAAGCGCAAGCGGCAGCATATCCACCGTGTAGCGCGCGCCGAACTGCCAGCCGCCCAGCGTCTTGTGCAGGCACAGGCAGACGAGTATGGCGCTTATAGAAAACAGCAGCGCCGCGCGCGTGTAGACATAGGGTCGTTTGGCGTTTTCGGGAAGCGGGGGCAGGGTGGGCTTCAAGAACGCTTGGCGCACAAGCATTGCAAACAGCAGCAGAAACAGCGGGTTTGCCACATAGAACATGAAGCCGTCGAAGTAGGGGAAGCGCAAGCGTCCGTTTTCCAACGTGACGGGCAGGAAAAACAGCTTTTTAAGGTTGATCCAAAGATACACGGCGGAAAACTGCCCGTGCTCGGAATTGGTGAATTCCGGCAGGTAGTTGTGGCCAAATTCCAGCACATTCCCAAAGCGCGCGTAGTTGTACGCCATATATGCGCCGCCGATGAGCGCGGGGAGGATGAGGGCGGCAAGCTGGCTTTTGACGCTTTGCGGGAGCGTCCGACCCCGCGAGGCGTCCTTTTCGCAGAAGAAGCAAAGTAGCGGGAGAAAGGCGAAAAAGGAAAACGGGCGGCAGCCCACGGCAAGCGCCACGCAGGCGTAGGCAAGGACGCGCCTGTCATACAGCGCGCAAAGCAGCGCGAGTGTTAAAAACAGCAGGCTGTAGCCCTGCGCCTGAAACCAGACGCCGCCGCTGGTGCTCATCCAAAGCATGTTGCTGCCCCAGAGGTAGAAAAACGCGGTGACGGCGGCGGATGCGGAACGCATGCCTGTCTTGCGCATGGCAAAATAGGCTGCGGCGCTTGTGGCCATGGCCATGAGCACCATCAGAAAATTGTTGGGCGTGTCGTAATCAAAAAGAAGGGTGAGCGGCAGCATGAACACGGAGGGAACGGGCGGGAAGGAGACATAGTATTTCCCGTTGTATACGGCAAGCTCCAGCCAAGGATAGTTTTGCCCCAGATCCATCCGCCCCTCCCGCCAGGAGAGGGCTTGGAGCGTATAGCTGTCCCAGTCGGAATGGATCATGAGCGTGCCGCCCAAAAGATCATGCAGCAGAACATAGCCGCAAAGCATGATGAGCAGCATGCAGAAAAGATCAAGGAGGTTTTTGCGCGAGTGCTTCATGCGTCTATCATACCCCGCTGCGATTTGTTTGAAAAGAGCGATTTCGCTGCGCCCTCCGCGCGAAAAGGAAAAATGAGGATAAATGGAGAAAAAAGGAATTTAACTATATACGAACGCCAAGAAAGCGCATAATACAGGCAGAACAAACACCGGGAGACAATTTCATATGGAGAAAACGAGAATGGCCGCCGAGACCCTGCGCAGCGTGGGCTTATCGCCAAAGTACAAGGGCTATGTATACGCGCTGCACATGCTTTGCCTGTCCTTGGAGGATTTTACATGCGTGCACAACATGGCGGCGCGGCTCTACAGCGCCACCTGCGAAAAATACGGGGTGACCCCGCGCGCCGTAGAGCGTAACATACGCTTCGCCATACGGCGCGCATGGGAATCGGATCGCACGGGGTTGATGCACCGCCTGTTCCAAAGCTACGGGGTCTACTACACACCTACCAACCGCGAGTTTATCGCGGTGCTGTCGGATTATATGCGCCTTGGCGAAGGGCCGAAGGCCGTGCAGCTTCGCATGTGGTAGGACGCGCTGCTATTTGATGCCGAACACCTTTGCCATCTTGGTGGATACGTCGTTGAGGTTGCCGATGCTCTCATTCATGCCCTCTATATCCAGCGAGGAGACGGTCTTGAGCGCGTCGTTGACGCCCACCATGGCGTCCTCCACATCGCCCATGGCGGTTTCAATGCCCGCCGTGCCCACGTCGATGAGGGTGTTGACGTTCTCGGTAAGGCCGACGAGATCCATCTCTGTAATGGTGGTATTGACGTTGGTAAGGGTGGTGCTGAGCTGATCGAGCAGCGGGAACACCTTCATGCCCAGCGCCAGCAGCGCTACGACCAGTATGATCACGCACAAAAAGGAGCTGTAGAGCTGTAAGCGCGCCCAGCGGGTCTGCTTGGCGACGTTCTTTTCGATCTTTTCCATCAAGGCCTGCATCGTCAGGGATTCTTCGGCCGCGGCATTGGTCTTTACGTTGGTTTCCATGCTGGAATACCTCCTAATATTTATAGTGACGGAACTATAAGATTATGTAATATACTATCATTTTCCGGCGCTCTTGGCAACGGCGGGAGTTTGTGTTATATTGATATACACAAAAGATATTTGGAAAATCCTATCTGCTGTCACGATGCAATCAAAATCAGATCAGGAGGCGCATAGTTACATGGAATCCTTACCGCTTGACGCCCGCACATGGGCGGAAATTGACCTCGGCGCGCTGCTGCATAATTTTCAGCTCGCGCAGAAAACCGGGAAAAAGGTGATGTGTGTCGTAAAGGCCAACGCGTACGGTCACGGCGCCTTGCGCTGCGCGCTTTTTTTGGAAAAGCACGGCGCGGACGCCTTTGCTGTCGCCTGCCTTAGCGAGGCGCTGGAGCTTCGCGCGGGCGGTGTGGCCAAACCCATCCTCATATTGGGCTATACGGCACCGGCGCACGCCGCGGTGCTGATCGGCCACGATATCATCCAGACCTGTGTGGACGAAGCGCACGCGGCGGCCTTGAGCGAGGCGGCGCAGAAAGCCGGCGGAAAGCTCAAGGTGCATATCAAGATCGATACGGGCATGTCCCGCACGGGGCTTTTGGCGCAGGGCGAGGAGAATGCGCTGGAGGCGGCGAAGGCGGCGGCGCGTATTTGCAAGCTGCCCGGGCTTGCGGTAAAGGGCATGTTCACGCACTTTTCCGTGGCGGATACGCCTGCTGAGGACGAATATACCGCATGGCAGCTTTCCAATTATAATACGGTGCTGCAATACCTTACCGAAAAGGGTCTGCGGCCGGAAACCTGCCACACCAGCAACAGCGCGTGCATCATGGATCACCCCGAAACGCAGATCGACATGGTGCGCGAGGGCATCATACTCTACGGCCTCTATCCCGACAGCGCGCCCAATCCAAACGGGCCGTTAAAGCCCGTGCTCACACTCAAATCCCGCGTGGCGCAGGTGCGCAGGCTTCCCGCCGGCACCAGCGTAAGCTACGGCCGCACCTATAAAAATGAAGAACCCTTCTCCACCGCCGTGGTGCTGGCGGGCTACGCCGACGGGCATCCGCGCAGGCTCTCTAACGCCGCCTTTGACGTGATCGGCGGCAGACGCTATCCGCAGGTCGGGCGCATCTGCATGGATATGCACATGCTCAACATCACCGGCCACGAGGAGGAGGTGCACCCGGGCGACGAGGTGACGCTTTGGGGCGCGTCCGGCATGTGCACGGAGGAGGCGGCGCAGATCGTGGGCACCATCAACTATGAGCTGACCTGCCTGATTACCCCGCGCGTACCCCGCGTATATATCAACGAGCCCGCATAAAGCAACGGTCAAATTCATCCAGGCGTATCCGTTACGGTATCGTTCTTTACGAAATCATAACGGATACGCTATTTTTATATATAGCGCAGAAAACGACGGAAACGCCTGAAATACTTCGTGAATTGTGACAGAAAAGAAAAACTGTCGTTGACGAATTGTAACAAGCTGTGATAATATACCTATATTATGTGGCTGGTATATGATATCCGTAAAAAGTTATCGACTGGCCACGCGCGTGCAATATATTTTAAGGAGGTTTTCTGTGTTATGGAAAACAAGAGAGGGCAATGGGGTTCCAGCTTTGGATTCCTGATGGCAGCCGTTGGTTCCGCGGTGGGTCTTGGCAACATCTGGGGCTTCCCGTACAAGATGGGCGCCAATGGCGGCGGCGCGTTCCTGCTGATCTACCTGATCCTGGTTGTCGTGGTTGGTTTTGCCACGATGCTGGGCGAGCTTGCTTTGGGTCGTAAATATGGTCGCGGCGCGGTCGGCACCTACGCGGCGATCGGCAAAAAGTGGACCTGGGTCGGCTACATGGGCGTTGCGTCCGGCTTCTTTATTCTTGCATTCTACAGCGTATTGGGCGGCATGGTTCTGCGTTACATGGTTGGCTTCATTGCCGAAATGTTCGGCATGACCGGCTTTGGCGGCTTGGGCTCCGGCGAATTCTTCGGCGGCTTCACCACCAATGCGGGCTCTATGCTGATCTACTACGCCATTTTCATGGTGCTTAACATCATCATCGTATCCGGCGGCATCGAGGGCGGCATCGAGAAATTCTCCAAGATCGCCATGCCCGCACTTGCCGCGATCCTCGTGGTCATCATCGTCTACGTCGCGGTACAGCCCGGCGCAGGCGCTGGCTATGCCTTCATGTTTGTCCCCAAGTTTGAGGCGTTTGCCACCAACGGCTTCTTCAACATCCTGCGTACGGCGGCCGGTCAGATGTTCTTCTCCCTGTCCTTGGGCATGGGCTGCATGATCACCTACGGCTCCTACCTTGGCAAAGAACAGAATCTGGACACCAACATGGTCATCATCCCCGTTGCGGATACCTGCATCGCCATCATGGCCGGCATGGCTGTCATGCCTGCCTGCGCTGCATTCGGCATGGACTATGGCCGTGGCCCCGGCTTGCTGTTCGTCACCCTGCATGAGGTGTTCAGCACCGGCATGGGCGGCTTCATTGGTTCTCTGATGGGCTTCCTGTTCTACTTCCTCGTTCTCATCGCGGCCGTCACCTCCTCGATCTCCTTGCTGGAGGTTTGCACCGCGTACCTGATCGACAAGAAGATCGAAAAGGGCGAAGAACCCGACCGCAAAAAGCTCACGCTTATCATTGCGTCCATCATCTTCGTTGTCGGTATCCCCGTTGCGCTGGATGGCCTTGGCGCGGGTCGCGCGGGCGGCGCCGCTCTGGATATCCCGGCTACCTTCCTGGGTATCACCGAGAATATCCCCATGGCGGTGGACTGCTGGCTTGACCTGTATGACTGCCTTGCCGAAGGTATCATGATGCCTCTGGGCGCGTTGATGATGTCCATCCTGATCGGCTGGGTGCTGGGCACCAAGGTCATCAAGGACGAGGTCGAGGAGACCGCGGGCGTCAAGCTCACCATGTACAAGTTCATGGAGATCTGCTTCAAGTTCATCGTTCCCGTGATCATGGCTATCGTTCTGATCTCTCAGATCATGGACTTCTTCGGTTAAGCCGAAACAGCATGAATCAAACGTATGGAGGAACCGCTTCGGCGGCTCCTCTTTTTCTATGCCCGATTGCTATCCGGCGGGCGCATATGCTATAATAAACATGCTATAATGCATGCTACAATAGGCAAAGATTTGAAGCGGGAGGATCGCTATGAAGCTGGACGACGCAGTACTGCAAACCCCCATCGTGCGAGCGATCGCGGCAGCCGAGGAATGTTGCTGGATCAACCCGGGGCTTAAAAGCGGCGCGGGCGCTTTTTCGGGCACGACGCTTACCATGCGGGACGTGGACGACGCGGAGGCGCGGCTTTTGCGCTTTGCGCCCTTTATCATGCGCTGCTTCCCCGAAACGGTTCCAGCCGGCGGGCTGATCGAATCGCCCTTGACCCCCATCGAGGAGATGAAGGCGCAGCTTAACGCAAACTATGACGCGGGCATTGCAGGCCGCCTTCTTTTGAAGCGGGACAGCGACCTGCCCATTGCGGGCTCCGTCAAGGCGCGCGGCGGCATTTATGAAATACTTAAGCATACGGAAGACCTTGCCATGCAAAACGGCCTGCTCGCGCCCACGGACGATTACGCGAAGCTTGCGGATGAAGCATGCAGGAGCTTTTTCCGGCAATATAAGGTGCAGGTGGGCTCCACGGGGAATCTGGGTCTCTCCATCGGCATCATGAGCGCGGCGGTGGGGTATGACGTCACCGTGCATATGAGCGCGGACGCGCGGCAGTGGAAAAAAGACCTGCTTCGCAGCAAGGGCGTGACCGTGATCGAATACGCTTCGGATTATTCCGAAGCCGTGCGGCAGGGCCGCGCGCTTTCCGACGCGGATCCCATGAGCTATTTTGTGGATGATGAAAATTCCGTCGCCCTGTTCTTAGGCTATGCGGTGGCGGCCAAGCGCCTCAAAACGCAGCTTGACGATATGGGCGTCGGCGTCGACGAAAAGCATCCGCTGTTTGTCTATATCCCGTGTGGCGTGGGCGGCGCGCCCGGCGGCATCGCGTTTGGCCTGAAAAAGCTCTTTGGCGACGCCGTGCATGTGTTCTTTACGGAGCCCGTGCAGGCGCCCTGCATGCTGCTGGGGCTTGCCACGGGTCTTAACAGCGGGATTTCTGTGCAGGATGTGGGGCTTACGGGTCTTACGCACGCGGACGGTTTGGCGGTGGGGCGTCCCTCCGGCTTTGTGGGCGGCGTGATGGCGCCGATGTTGAGCGGCGAATTCACCTTGGAGGATTACAGGCTTTACGACCATATGCGGGAGCTTATGGTAACGGAGAAGCTCTTTATCGAGCCCTCTGCCTGCGCGGCGTTTGCAGGCCCCGTCGGCATGCGCCGTTACGACGCGGCGAGGGCGTATATTGAGGCGCACGGGCTTACCGATCTTATGCCGCAGGCCACGCATATCGCGTGGGCGACGGGCGGGCGGCTGGTGCCGGAGAAAATACGCGGCGAATATGTGGAAACTTATTTGAGAGGAGCATATGACACATGGCAAAGCTGACCAAGGAAAAAGCGAAGGAAATTCTCAAGAAGCACGTTACCGAGGGGCATCTTTTTACGCATGCCGAGGCTGTAAGCGCGGCGATGGGCGCGATGGCGGATCACTTCGGCGAGGACAAGGCGCACTGGGAGGCGATAGGGTATCTGCATGATGTGGATTTTGAGAAATACCCTGAGGAGCACTGCAAGCATGTGCGGGAGCTGTTAGAGCCAGAGGGCGTGGACGAGGACGACATACTCGCCATCATCTCCCACGGCTACGGCCTTTGCACCGAGGAGCGCGCGCCCCAGACCAACATGGAAAAGAGCCTCTTTACCGTGGACGAGCTGACCGGCATCGTCATGACCACGGCGCTGATGCGGCCTACGGGCATTGCGGATATGGAGCTAAAGAGCCTTAAAAAGAAGTTCAAGGACAAGGGCTTTGCCGCCAAGTGCAACCGCGACGTCATCAAGCAGGGCTTTGAGATGCTGGGCGTGGAGCCGGACGTGGTGATGCAGTGCTGCATCGACGGCATGCGCGATCATATGGACGTGCTGGGCATAGGCCCCAAGGAATAGACAAAAGAATAAACGCAAAAGAATAAGCGAAAGGCGAATGCGCACATGAAAACGAAGGATATGGTGCTTCACGCGCTCTTTATAGCGCTCACGCTGCTCTTGGGCATGACGCCGCTGGGGCTGATCCCGCTGGGCTTTATCAACGTGACGATACTCTGTATCCCCGTGATCGTGGGGACGCTGCTCTTTGGCCTTAGAAGCGGGCTGCTCTTTGGCGCGTGCATGGCCATATCAAGTATTTTGAGCATGACGGGGCTTTCGCCGCTCGTGCCGCCCTCGGCGCTCGCGTCTGCCCTGTTTGCGGTGAGCCCGTTTCTCGCTATCGTCATGTGCCTTGTCCCCCGGCTGATGATCCCCGTGTCCACGCACCTTGTGTATAGGCTGTGCGCGCGCAAAAAGCCGGAGACCAAGGCGGGCATCGTGCCCGCTGCCGTCGCGGGGTCGCTGACCAACACCGTGCTGTATCTGGGGCTGATGCTGTGCTTCTATGTGCTCGCCGGCCTTGACGCGAAGCCCATTCTGGGGCTGATCGGCGGCGTGGGGCTGATCGCGGGGTCGCTGGAGGCGGTGGCTGCGGCACTCATCGCCACGCCCGTCACCATCGCGCTTAGAAAGATCAAAAGGGGATAGAAAACAGCGATCATATGAGAGCGCCGCACTTTTGCGGCGTTCTTTTTGGTTGCAACCTATCTGTAAGATGATATAATGAAGCTATCATTTCTCTTGGAGGTACACCCGATGAAACAATGGAAACGGCTGTTTGCCAGTATGCTGGCCGTCGCAATGCTGTTTGCGATTGCCCTGCCCGCGTTCGCGGAGGAAGACCTTTCAGGAAAAACCGTGATCCTTCATACCAACGACATGCATTCCCGCGTGGACGCCAATCTGGGCTACGCGACCGTCAAAGCGTACAAGGACGCTTTGGAGGCGCAGGGCGCTACGGTGCTCGTGCTGGACGCGGGCGACACCTTCCACGGCCTGCCCATCGCCAACCTCAGCCAAGGGCAGGATATCGTGGACATCATGAACGCTGTGGGCTATACGGCCATGACGCCCGGCAACCATGATTTCAATTATGGCGTGGAGCGCTTGATTGACCTGTCAAACGGCGCTGATTTCGACGTGTTGACCTGCAACCTGACGGATAAGGACGGCAAGCCCGTGTTCGCCGCCGGCAAGGTGTACGGCGATGTGGGCGTTGTGGGCATTTCCACCCCGGAGACCGCGACCAAGACCAATCCCCTCAACGTGGAGGGCTATGTATTCAATCCCGATACCATGGCGGAGCTTTTGCAAGCGGCCATCGACGAGGTGAAGGCGCAGGGCGCTAAGACCGTCGTCGTGCTGGGGCATTTGGGCATCGATCCCGAAAGCGATCCGTGGCGATCCACGGATATCATCCCGCAGGTGAGCGGCGTGAACGTTTTTGTGGATGGCCACAGCCATTCCGTGCTTGGCGTTGAGGGCGAAAAGGACGCCGACGGCAACGTGATTTCCTATTCCTCCGCCGGCGAAACGGTCAAGGATAAGGATGGCAACGACGTGCTGCTCGTACAGACCGGCTGCTATGGCGCGACCATCGGCAAGGTGACGATAGACGGCGACAAATACACCGCCGAGCTGCTTGCCGCCGATGATAAGAACGCCGACGTTACCAAGCTCATTGAGGACAAGATGGCGGAGATCCAGCCCATGCTCGATACCGTCGTTGCAAAGACCGACGTGGCGTTAAACGGCGAGCGTGAGACCGTGCGCGCGGCGGAGAGCAACCTTGGCAATCTTGCGGCGGACGCGCTTAGATACGTTGCGGACGCGGACGCGGCGCTTACAAACGGCGGCGGCATCCGCATCTCCTTGGAGCCGGGCGATATCACCTATGGCGATATGAACGCCGTGTTCCCCTTTGGCAACACCGTCAACAAGCTGGAGGTCACCGGCGCGCAGATCCTTGCGGCGCTCGAGCATGGCACCTCCAAGTGCCCCGAGCTTTCCGGCGCTTTCCCGCAGGTCAGCGGCATCACCTATAAGCTGGACGCGACCAAGACCGAAAACCGCGTGAGCGATGTGACGGTAGGCGGCGCACCCTTGGACGAGAGCAAGACCTATACGCTGGCCACCAACGACTTTACCGCCATCGGCGGCGACGGCTACGATATGTTCAAGGAAGCGAAGCTGCTTGGCATTTTCGGCGCGCTGGACGAGGCGCTTGTGACCTATGTGGAATCCGCCCTCAAGGGCACGGTGGATGCGACCTATGCAGAGGCGCGCGGCGACGTGGCGATCACGCTGCCCGCACCCGCCGCTGAGGAAGCAGCAGCGCAGACCGCTGCAACGGAAAAGCCCGCGCCCTCCGGCGTGGATACCGGCGATGCGGCATATCTGTGGATCGTGCTGATGGCGGCTTGCGCCGCATGCCTTATCGCGCGCAGGCGCAGGGAAGCATAAGGCATGCTGCCCGCGGCATTTACAAAACGAATGGCGACCATATTAGGCGGGGAATACCCCGCCTTTTTGGATTGCTATGGTCGGCCGCCCGTGCGGGGTCTGCGCGTGAATACCCTGCGTATAGCACCCGCGGATTTTGAAAAAATGCATCCGTGGCGGCTTGCGCCAAGCGGCGTTCTGCCCGAAGGGTATGTGCTTTTAGAGGAAGCGGCGGGCATAGGCCGGCATCCCTACCATATGGCGGGCGTGATCTATATGCAGGAGCCCTCCGCCATGGCGCCCGTGGCGGCGCTGCCTGTCCGCTCCGGCATGCGCATACTGGATGTTTGCGCCTCCCCCGGCGGCAAAAGCACGGCGATGGCTGCGCGCATGGGCGGCGATGGCCTGCTCGTCTCCAACGAGATCGTACCCAACCGCGCCAAGGTGCTATCCCAGAACATCCAGCGCATGGGCATACGCAACGCCGTGGTGACCAACGCCAAGCCGGAGGCGCTTTGCGAGGCGCTTTCGGCGGCGTTTGATATCGTGCTTGTGGACGCGCCCTGCTCCGGCGAGGGGATGTTCAGGAAGGACGAGGCGGCGGTGCAGGCGTGGTCGGAGGCGCATGTGCTTGCGTGCGCGGCAAGGCAAAGGGCGATACTGCAAAGCGCGCAAAAGGCGGTGAAGCCCGGCGGCGTGCTGTTGTATGCGACCTGCACCTTCTCCACGGAGGAAAACGAGGATGTGGTCGCGGACTTTTTGCAGGAACACACCGATTTTGCGCTGTTGGAGCAGAAAAGGCTGTACCCCCACCGCATGCCGGGCGAGGGGCAGTTTTACGCGAAGCTCCTTCGCACAGGCGAGGCGGAAAGCTTTACGGAAACGCCGCGCACGCAGGGAAGCGGGGCGCAAAGAAAGCTCGCGGCGGACGCGCTCCTTGCGCTCTTTCCAACGCTCTGTACGGATACGTTGAGCGTGCTGCCCGACGGGCGCGTTTTTCTGCTGCCATCCGATATGCCAGCCGGCCTGTACGCCCAGCGCATGCTGCTGGGCGGCTTGGAGGCGGGCGAGATCAAAAAGGATCGCTTTGAGCCTGCGCACGCGCTGTTTCAGGCGCTGGGGGCGTTCTGCACGCAGCGCGTCGCGCTTGATTCTGCCGACGTGCGCACGGACGCCTTTTTGCGGGGTGAGACGCTCTCAGTATCAGGCGTGTCCGGCTTTGCGGCGGTGTGCGTGGACGGCTTCCCGCTGGGCTTTGGCAAGGCTGTGGACGGCGTGCTGAAGAACCGTCTGCCCAAGGGGCTGCGGCGGTAAAAAAAGGTGGTAAAGCGGCGCTTTATGCGCTATAATGACAATAGAAAATTTTGGAGGTTATGAATATGGCAAATTGCAGTGCATGTGGCGCAGTGATTCCTGATAATACGCGTTTCTGCCCGGTATGCGGCGCGGCGGTCGCGGCGGCCGCGGGCGGCTATGAGCAGCCCCAGTATCAGCAGCAGGCTTATCAGCAGCCCTATCAGCAGCAGGATCAGCCGGGTTACGATCCCAACGCCTACCAGCAGCAGTATCAGCAGGCGCCGCAAAAGGTCAAGCCCGATGCGCCCAGCCCGGAGGCTGCGCAGTATCGTATCCTTACGGCGCTTTCCTATCTCTCGCCCTTCTTTTTGATCATCATGCTGGTGCTGGGCGGGGAATATAACTATGTGCGCAAGCATGGGCAGCAGGCGTTGGCGCTGATGATGTGGTATTTCCTGTGCTCGCTATGCATGATCGTGCCCTTCCTGGGCTGGCTTGCGGGCGGCATCGGCATGGTGGTGGGCTTCGTGTTCATGATCATCTGCATCGTGCGCGCGCTCAAGTATGACATCTATGAGATCCCCATCACGGGCAAATGGAATATCATCCCGCAGAAGGAAGAAACGCCCGCTGCTTGACAAATCAAGCCGAGGCGGCTATACTAACCGAAAATAGGCTGTGAACAAGAGGAGTACCCGCGCACACCGCACCAGAGAGATCGCTTCACCGGCTGCAAGGGCGATCGGCAAGGCGCAAGGGGAATGTCGCTTGGGAGCCGCAGGGGGAACGCGCAGATCGCGCCCAACCCTGCCGCGCGCGCCGCGTTATGGCGCATGGAGTTGGCATGCTTGTTGAAACGGCGTGCAACAAAGGTGGTACCGCGAGTCCGCTCGTCCTTTGAGGATGGGCGGACTCTTTTTATTTCCAACAAACACAAGGAGGACGACACTATGCCCGATATGCCTAAAAGCTACGATCACAGCACCGTGGAGGAAAAGCTCTACGAGCGCTGGGAGCAAAACAACTACTTCCACGCGGAACCCAATCCCGATAAAGAACCCTACTGCATCGTGATACCGCCACCCAACATCACGGGCAGGCTGCACATGGGGCACGCGCTGGACGAGACCCTGCAGGACGTGCTCATTCGCTATAAGCGTATGAGCGGTTTCGAGACGCTCTGGCTGCCCGGCACGGATCACGCCTCTATCGCAACGGAGGTCAAGATCGTGGAGGCGATGGCCAAGGAGGGTATCGACAAACGCGACATCGGCCGCGAGAAGTTTTTGGAGCGCGCGTGGGAATGGCGCGAGGAATACGGCCGCACCATCGTGAATCAGCTCAAGAAGCTGGGTTCCTCCTGTGACTGGGAGCGGGAGCGCTTCACCATGGACGAGGGCTGCAACAGAGCCGTGACCAAGGTGTTCTGCGAGCTTTACGACAAGGGCTTGATTTATCGGGGCGACCGCATCATCAACTGGTGCCCCTGCTGCAAAACCGCGCTTTCCGACGCGGAGGTGGAATACGAGGAGCAGGCGAGCCACCTTTGGCATGTGCGCTATGACGCGCCGGATAAGAGCTATTCCATCATCTGCGCCACGACCCGCCCCGAGACCATCCCCGGCGACACGGCCATCGCCGTCAATCCCGAGGATGAGCGCTATACGCATCTCATCGGCAAAACCGTGCTCGTTCCCGTCATCGGGCGCGAGATCCCCATCGTGGCGGATGAATATGTGGAAAAGGATTTTGGCAGCGGCGCTGTGAAGATCACGCCCGCGCACGACCCCAACGATTTTGAGGTGGGCGTGCGCCATGACCTGCCCATCCTGCGCGTGTTTACGGACGACGGCTATATCAACGAGGACGGCGGCAAGTATGTTGGCCTTGCGCTGATGGAATGCCGCGAAGCGATCGTAAAGGATATGCAGGAAAGCGGCAACCTCGTCAAGATCGAAAACTATGCCCATAACGTGGGCACCTGCTACCGGTGCCATTCCACGGTGGAGCCGCTGGTTTCCAAGCAGTGGTTCGTGGATATGAAGCCGCTGGCCGAAAAGGCGATCGAGGTGGTGAAATCCGGCGACGTGAAATTCGTGCCCGAACGCTTTGACAAGACCTATTTCAACTGGATGTACAACATCCGCGACTGGTGCATTTCCCGCCAGCTTTGGTGGGGTCACCGCATCCCCGCGTGGTACTGCGACGCCTGCGGCGAAACCGTGGTGCAGCCCACCGCCCCCGATAAGTGCCCCAAGTGCGGGGCGCAGCTTCGGCAGGATGAGGATGTGCTGGATACATGGTTCTCCTCCGGCATGTGGCCGTTCTCCACGCTGGGGTATCCCGACAAAACGCCGGAGCTCGACTATTTCTATCCCACGAGCACGCTTGTTACGGGCTACGACATCATCTTCTTCTGGGTCGCCCGCATGATCGTGTTCGGTATGGACGTGATGCAGCAAAAGCCCTTTGACACGGTCTATGTCCACGGCATCGTGCGCGACGAGCTGGGGCGTAAAATGTCAAAATCCTTGGGCAACGGCATCGATCCCTTGGAGATCATACGGGATTACGGCGCGGATCCGCTGCGCTTCAGCCTCGTTACGGGCAACAGCGCGGGCAACGACATGCGCTTTTCCATCAAGAAGGTGGAGGCCGCCCGCAATTTCTGCAACAAGGTGTATAACGCCACGCGCTTCCTTATGATGAACCTTGGGGACGCGCCCATCGGCGAGATCGACATGTCTATGCTCGATATGGCGGATAAGTGGATACTGCACCGCCTCAACGAGAACATCAGCGAGGTGACGCGCAACCTCGACCTGTTCGAGCTTAACATCGCGGCGCAGAAGATATACGATTTCGTGTGGAGCGAGTTTTGCGACTGGTACATCGAAATGGCAAAGCCCCGCCTCAACGGCACGGATGAAGCGCAAAAGGCCAACGTGCGCGCGATCCTCGTGCGGGTGCTGACGGACAGCATGAAGCTTTTACATCCCTTCATGCCCTTCATCACGGAGGAGCTGTATCAAAACCTGCCTAACCATGAAACGACCATCATGCGCGCTGCCTGGCCCACGGTCAAGCCGGCGTACGCGTTTGAAAAGGAAGCGGCGGCCATGGAGGGCGTGATGGATCTGATCCGCGTTATCCGTAACCTGCGCGCCGAGATGAACGTGCCGCCCGCCAAGCGCCCCGCTATGACCGTGGTGAGCCATGAGAACGCGGCGGCTCTGCGGGAGGCGAGCATGTATATCAAGAGCTTGGCCGGCAGCAGCGACGTGACGGTGCAGACGGATAAATCCGGCATCGCGCCGGACGCGGTCAGCGCCGTAAGCGCCTTTGCCGAAGCCTATATGCCCATGGATCAGCTTGTGGATATGGAAAAGGAGCGCGCCCGCATGCAAAAGGAGATCGAGCGCGTCAAGGGCGAGATCGCGCGCGCGAGCGGCAAGCTCAACAATCAGGGCTTTGTCGCCAAGGCGCCCGAAAAGGTGATCGAGGAGGAGCGCACGAAGCTTGCGACCGCGCAGGATATGCTTGGAAAGCTGGAGGCGCGTTTGGCGCAGATGTAAAAATCCCCCTATGCGCGCGCCGGGCTCGGCGCGCGCATTTTTGCCTGAAATTGGGCGATTCAACCACCGGTTGAGTGGAAAATCCGCCTTTTCGCCAACGCGGTTATAGCGCAACCGGGTCATCGTATGCGATACTGCGGCCATCAAAAACAAAGCGAGGACAACGAAATGGAAAACAGTGCACAGGAAAAAAAGAGCATGGGCAAGCGCATCATGTCGCTGCGCAAGGCCGCGGGCATGACGCAGGAGCAGCTTTCTTCCTTATTGGGCGTGACGCCGCAGGCGGTGAGCAAATGGGAAAACGACGTTTCCTGCCCCGACGTTACCATGCTGCCCCACATCGCGGAGGTGTTTGGCGTGTCTACGGACAGCCTGCTGGGGCGCGAGGATATCGATACCGAAGCCGTGCGCGCCGCTTATGCCAAGGAAAGCAGCCAGAAAGCGCAGATCAGCAAAAGCGGCATGTGGTTTGGGGCGCTGGTGGTCGTGGCGGGGCTCGCGCTGCTGTGCGGGCAGTTTATGGACGTGGCCATCAAGCCGTGGGGCGTCATTTGGGCGTCCATATTGCTGGTGCTGGGCACCATTTGGATGCTGCGCAGATTCTCCTTTTTAAACCTTGGCGTGGTGCTTTTGGGGCTTTACCTCCTCATGTCGAATCTGGGCGTGGCGGTGCCCTTTGTGCTCACATGGGCTACGGGCGTGCCGATATTTCTGGTGCTCTTGGGGCTTACCATCCTTTGGGATCACCTTTTCCCCCGGCCTTATAAGGAGGAGGATTGGGAGCACTGGAACCGCAACAGCGAATTCATGCGCCGCCATGCCGAGAGCAAGTTCAGCGACGAGGACGGGCATGTGAGCATGAAAAGCTCGTTTGCCGAAAACAACTATGTTACCAACATGCCCCGCTTCAACGGCGGCGAGATGGAGGTGCACTTCGGCCATGGCGTGCTCGACATGCGCGGCTTGCAAGGTGTCGGCGAAAACGCCGTGCTGCATGTGGAGATCTCCTTTGGCTGCGGCGAGGTGTGGCTGCCCCGCACGCTTCGCGCCGATTTGCAGCAGGTGAGCAAGTCCGCCGCCGATTATGAGGAGCATGGCGCGTATTATGCCGACGCCAAGCCCGTCCGCATCATGGGCAGCGTCAGCTTCGGGTCGCTCGAAATACATTACATGTAAGAATGTCCGTAAAATACGGACAGGTTGCGCCCTGAAAGGAAAATGGAGAAAAACGCATATAAAATCTAAGAAAATCGTCAATTTTGACCATGCCCGCTCTTGCAAAGAAACAGGAGCGGGCATATAATATGTCTGTAGTTCAAGGACACTTCCGACACTGTAACAACCCTATGTAAGAAGCGGAACACATAACCTTATAGCCTGAAAGGAGCAAAACCATGCAAGCGATGATGGATGCTTTGGTCAAAAAAGAGGCCGGTAAAGGACTGGTGCTGCAACGCATGCCCGTGCCCGAGCCGGGGATGGGCGAGGTGCGCATCAAGATACACAAAACCGCCATTTGCGGCACGGACGTGCACATCTATAACTGGGACCCGTGGAGTCAGGAGCATATTCACCCGCCCATGATCGTGGGTCACGAGTATGTGGGCGAGATCGAAAAGCTGGGCGAGGGCGTGACGGCCTATCATGTGGGGCAGATCGTATCCGGCGAAGGCCACATCGTTTGCGGCCACTGCCGCAACTGCCGCGCGGGCAACGGCCAATGGTGCAAGTTCACCAAGGGCGTGGGCGTGGATCGGGACGGCGCGTTTGCCGAATACATCGTCATCCCCGCGCATAACGTCATTCCCATACCTGACGGCATCGACGAGGACGTTGTTTCCTTCTTTGACGCGTTCGGCAACGCCACGCATACGGCGCTGATGTTCGACATGATCGGCGAGGATGTGCTCATCACGGGCGCGGGACCCATCGGCATGATGGCGACGGCGATCTGCAAGAAGAACGGCGCGCGTTCAGTGGTCGTAACGGATATCAACGATTACAGGCTGGAGCTTTGCAAAAAGATGGGCGCCACCCAGACCGTCAATGTGGCGCATGACAAGGTGGAGGATATCTTTGGCGAGCGCCGCATCGTGGAGGGCTTTGACGTAGGCTTGGAGATGAGCGGCAGCGGAAGCGCCCTCAACACCATGATCGAGAACATGCGAAACGGCGGCAAGATAGCGCTCTTGGGCATCCAGCAGCCCGGCACGCAGATCAACTGGAACCATGTGATCTGGAAGGGGCTGACGCTGCAGGGCATCTATGGCCGCAAGATGTTTGAGACGTGGTACAAGATGATCACCATGGTGGAGGGCGGGCTTGATTTAACGCCCATCATCACGCACAGGTTCGATTATACCGATTTTGACAAGGGCTTTGAGGCGATGAACAGCGGCAAGTCTGGCAAGGTCGTACTGAATTGGATGAAATAGGGAAGGAGTAAACGCATGAAAACCGCATTGAAGTTTTATCAGGAACAGCTTGCCGCCATCCGCGAGGCGGGCACCTATAAGGACGAGCGCATCATCACCACCCCGCAGAAGGCGCGTATCGACACCACCAAGGCAAAGGGCGTTCTCAACATGTGCGCCAACAACTATTTAGGCTTATCGGATAGCCCGGAGCTGATTAAGGCTGCCAAAGAAAGCTATGATAAATGGGGCTACGGCATGTCCTCCGTGCGCTTTATCTGCGGCACGCAGGGGCAGCACAAGGAGCTTGAAAAGAAGCTTTCGGACTTTTTGGGCACGGACGACTGCATCCTGTATTCCTCCTGCTTTGACGCCAACGGCGGCTTGTTTGAGACGCTCTTGGGGCCGGAGGACGCGGTGATCTCGGATGAGCTCAACCATGCCTCCATCATCGACGGCGTGCGCCTTTGCAAGGCGAAGCGCTACCGCTATAAGAACAACAACATGGACGACCTTCGCGCGCAGCTTGAGGACGCCAAACAGAGCGGCTGCAAGATCAAGCTCATCGCCACCGACGGCGTGTTTTCCATGGACGGCTACATTGCGAACCTCAAGGGCATCTGCGATCTGGCGGACGAATATGACGCGCTGGTCATGGTGGATGATTCTCATGCCGTGGGCTTCATGGGCGAGCACGGCAAGGGCACGCCGGAATACTGCGGCGTGATGGGGCGCGTGGATATCATCACAGGCACGCTCGGCAAGGCGCTGGGCGGCGCGTCCGGCGGCTATACGGCGGCGCGGCAGGAGATCGTCGATCTGTTAAGGCAGCGCTCCCGCCCGTATCTGTTCTCCAACACCCTGGCGCCCGCCATCTGCGCCGCGGGCATCAAGACCATCGATATGCTCAACGCCTCTACGGCGCTGCGCGATAAGGTGCATGAAAACGCCCGCTATTTCCGGCAGGAAATGGAAAAGTGCGGCTTTGACCTGCTGCCCGGCGAACATCCCATCGTGCCCGTCATGCTCTACGATCCCAAGATCGCCAACGAGTTTGCGCGCAGGATGCTGGACAAGGGCGTGTATGTGGTGGGCTTCTGCTATCCCGTGGTGCCCAAGGGGCGGGATCGCATCCGCACGCAGATCAGCGCGGGTCATACCAAGGAGGATCTTGATTTTGCCGTCAAGTGCTTCAAGGAAGTCAAGGAGGAAATGGGACTGTAAGGCTGCGCCTTTCGCGCGAAGTCTACTGGACTTCGCGCAAGGTTCTCACAGGACGCCTGCGCCTGCGGCGCGGCCGTCGTCCTGTGCAAGGCACGAAATCCTTCGGATTTACGCACGCCCGCACCGGCAAAGCCGGTGCGGGCGTATAAAGTCTCCGGGGACTGCGGTTCCCGAAACCCCAGGAAACGGAACGGCATGTTAAAACAGGTTCACCAAGCTGAACGTCTCGATATTTTTGAGATAGTCCAGCTTGTTTTTTGCTTCCTCCAGATCGACGATGATCTGCTCGTCCTCCACCTCTGCTAGATGCAAACAGGAAAGCAGGCGCATGCGCAGCGTATCCACGTCCTCGTGGTCAAGATAGAGACGCAGCGACGTATCATAGGGAAGATACAGCTGATACATGATGCTGGTTTCCCGGCGTGCGCCCGCCCAGTCGCCCAGCACCACGCGATCCGTGGCGCTTTGCGCGTAGGGGAGGATCGCGTCCGCCAGCGCGTGCACCTGCAGCGAGGGCAGAACGAATAAAAGCAGCAGAAAGAGTATGGCGACGATCGTGGCGATGCGGCTTGCGCGCATATGGGGCATGGGGTCATTGTTCATGCGGATTTTCCTCCGATCTTGCATTGCTTGATGCAGGCGTTTTTGCCGCGCGTCTGGGCATAGACCGTGTCGCCGGAGAGCATGGTATAGAGATAGTCCTGCGCGTTGCTGTTTCCAAGCTCCGAAAGCCGCTTTTCCAGCCAATTGCCGTCAAAGCCTGCCTGCCGCAGCGTCGCGTGCTGTATCTGCCCTTCCAGCACGAGGATATAAGGCGGCGTTTGGGAAGGGAGAGGGAGGGTGAGAAGCCCGCAGGTAGGCGGCTGCTTGTCGCCCTTGAGCAGCACGGAGAGGGAGCCGTTGGTCTCGAGAATTGCATACGCCACGTCGCTGATCTCGAAAATATCCTTGGTGCGAAGCTGTTCCAACAGGTCGTAGAGGGTGTAGCGCGCACCAAAGAGGGCGCGCGTCTGCACGATGCCGTCCTTGACGAGTATGAGCGGCGAGCCGCAGATGAGTGCGCAGCCGCAGGCTCCGAAGCGCCAGAAAAGCGATGAGCCGCTGCATCAAAAACAGCGCGAGGATGGGCACCACGCCGTAAAGCAGCGGTATGCTCATATCCGACGCGGGCTCGCTTGCAAGGTCGGCGATCAGCAGCGTCATGATGAGGTCGAAGGGTTGAAGATCGCTGATCTGCCGCTTGCCCGTGAAGCGGATGATGAGAAAAACCAGAAGATAGAGTATGATGACCCGAACAAAGAGAACCAGCATGCGCCCTCCCTTGAAGCTTGTTACTTTACGGATAGTGTGTGCAGGCACGCAAAGAAATATTGACATGCCGTATCGTATCTGTTACAATACTCAAGCGCGGGTTTCGGGCGATGTTTTGCGCCGCCCGCGATGGTTCGCAAAGACCGGCCGGGCGCCTGTAGCTCAGCAGGATAGAGCAACGGCCTTCTAAGCCGTAGGTCCAGGGTTCGAATCCCTGCGGGCGTGCCATCTGTAAAATTACCCCTTTAGCGGGTAATTTTACAGATGGCCATGAATTCGAGGGGATTTGAAGCACGGAAAAGAAAATCGTCCGGTGGACGATTTTCCCGAGCCGCCTTGAGGCAGGGACGCTGTGCGCCGCGCGAAGCGCAAGCAAAGCGTCATACCGATGCCGAAAGGAGAATCCCTGCGGGCGAGGGTTTCGAGGGGATTTGAAGCACGGAAAAGAAAATCGTCCGGTGGACGATTTTCCGGAAGCAATGCGTACCGCAAATGATATGGTGGGTATAGTTCAGTTTGGTTAGAGCGCCAGATTGTGGCTCTGGAGGTCGTGGGTTCGAATCCCACTACCCACCCCAAAGCAAAGAGGGGGCCCGGGCGAGAGCCTGGGCCCGCACCTCAACCAAGTGAAAACCGTTGGGGTGTAGCCAAGCGGTTAAGGCACGGGACTTTGACTCCCGCATGCGCAGGTTCAAATCCTGCCACCCCAGCCATGTGACCCGTTAGCTCAGTCGGTAGAGCACCTGACTTTTAATCAGGGTGTCCGGAGTTCGAGTCTCCGACGGGTCACCATTCTTATTTTTGTGCGGGCGTGGCGGAATTGGCAGACGCGCTGGATTTAGGTTCCAGTGCCGCAAGGCGTATGAGTTCAAATCTCTTCGCCCGCACCACAATGAAACGAGCTGCAGGCGGGTATAGTGTAATGGTAACACATTAGCCTTCCAAGCTGAGATAGAGGGTTCGAGTCCCTTTACCCGCTCCATAAAAATAGCCCCCTATGGGGGTTATTTTTATGGAGCGGTTTTAATGGAGGGACTCGAAGGGAACGTCCGAGCGGAGCGAGGAAAAAACAATCCAG
>JAUNJX010000069.1 GCA_030533005.1 Clostridia bacterium
TTCCTTATTTGCTTCGGCGATTATAAAAGGGGCCCGCTTGGGGCCCTTTGAACGTTATTCAGGATTCGACCTGCTTTCTTCCGGAGAGCTTCATGCGCATTTCCTTGTTGCGGATCTTCTTGCGCATGCGGATGTTCTTGGGCGTGACCTCGACAAGCTCGTCGTCCGCGATGAATTCCATGCACTGCTCCAGGCTCATAGGGACGGGCGGCGTCAAGCGCAGCGCTTCGTCGGAGCCCGACGCGCGCATGTTGGTGACATGCTTCTTTTTGCACACGTTGACCACGATATCCTCGTCGCGGGAGCATTCGCCCACGATCTGCCCCTCGTATACCGGCACGCCGGGGCCCACGAAGAGCTTGCCGCGATCCTGCGAATTGAACAGGCCGTAGCCGCTCGTGTCGCCCGTTTCGTGGCAGACCAGCGACCCGCGCTCGCGCTTTTCGATGTCGCCGCGATACGGCTCATACCCATGGAAAATGTGGCTCATCACGCCGTTGCCGCGCGTATCCGTCAACAGCTCGCTGCGATACCCCATAAGTCCCCGCGCGGGGATGGTGAACATAAGGCGCGTGCCCGCGTCCTCCGCCACCATGTTGACGAGCTCCGCCTTGCGGCTGCCCAGCTTCTCCATCACGGCGCCCACATATTCCTGCGGCACGTCCACGGTCAGCTCCTCGATAGGCTCAAGAAGCGTGCCGTATTCGTCGCGCTTCATGATGACCTTGGGGGAGGATACGGCGAATTCAAAATCCTGCCGCCGCATGGTCTCGATGAGGATGGACAGGTGCAATTCACCCCTGCCGCTCACCTTGAACATATCCGTGGAGTCGGTTTCCTCCACGCGCATGGAAACGTTGGTCTCCACTTCCTTAAAAAGCCTGTCCCTAAGGTTACGGGAGGTGACGTATTTACCCTCCTGCCCCGCAAAGGGGCTGTCGTTGACCATAAAGAGCATGGCGACCGTCGGCTCGTCGATGTGCACAAAGGGCAGCGGCTCGATGTGCTCGGGATCGCACGCCGTTTCGCCTATGGTAAGGCCGGTGACGCCTGCCACGGCCACGATCTCGCCCGCCTCGGCGGACTCGATCTCCACGCGCTTTAACCCCTCAAAGCGATAAAGGCGCGTGAGCTTTACATCGTGGCGCTGGTTGGATTCACCGCCGCACAACGCGACGATCTGGTTGCGGCTCGCCGTGCCCC
Source organism: Clostridia bacterium (assembly GCA_030533005.1). Lineage (GTDB taxonomy): Bacteria > Bacillota > Clostridia > Christensenellales > CAG-138 > JAQVRG01. The sequence continues at coordinate 1,204 of JAUNJX010000069.1, forward strand.
GCACGATGCGGCCCACGCCGATGCGGCCTACATAATCGTCGTAATCGATGGTGGAAAACAGGATTTGCAGCGGTGCTGTCGCGTCGCAGGCGGGCGCCGGGACGTAATTGACGATCGCTTGGAACACGGCCTCCATGTTGGGCTGTATCTTGTCGATGTCTGTACCCGAGCTGCCGTCGCGCGCGCTTGCGTACACCACGGGGAAATCCAGCTGCTCCGCAGTCGCGCCAAGATCCATGAACAGCTCCAGCGTTTCGTCCACCACCTCGTAGGGGCGCGCGCCGGGACGATCCACCTTATTGATGACGACCACGGGGATTTTGCCAAGCTCCAGCGCCTTTCGCAGCACGAAACGGGTCTGGGGCATGCAGCCCTCGAACGCGTCCACCAGCAGCAGCACGCCGTCCACCATCTGTAAAATGCGCTCCACCTCGCCGCCAAAGTCCGCGTGACCCGGCGTGTCCACGATGTTGATGCGGTAGTTTTTATAGTTGACCGCCGTGTTTTTAGAGAGTATCGTGATGCCGCGCTCCCGCTCGATATCGCCGGAGTCCATCACGCGCTCCTGCACCTGCTCATGGGAGTTGAACACGCCGCTTTGCCTGAGAAGCTGATCCACCAGCGTCGTTTTGCCGTGATCGACGTGCGCGATGATGGCGATGTTGCGAAGGTTGGGATTGCATTTGGTTTCCATGGTCAATTTACACCTCTATCTATTTCAAACAAAAATCGTAGCATGCTTATTGTGCGCTTTTCGCACACAAACAAGGAATTATAGCACTATCGCGCGCCAAACGCAAGAAAAATCCCCACATTCGCGCAAAAAAAGCGCCCGCCATGCCGCGGGCGCAGGAAGCGTTTCAGCAAAATCACTCAATCGAACAGCTCTGCGCGGCGCTGCTCCTGCACAGCCCTTCTCTCCTCCAGCTCCTCTATGAGCCGCTCACGAAGCGCCGCATCCGTGCGGGCGCGCTCCCATTCCGCCATGCTCGCCTCCGCTTCCGCCTGCCGCTTTTGATAGAGCGCTTCGGATGGATACAGGTTCACGCGCAGCAGCGCGGATTGCTCCAGCGCCACGGCCTCTGGAAACGTATGCTCCACCCTGGTGTCGCGCGTTTGATAGCTGATCCGGCAGTACGCGTGGGGGAACCACGCTTCATACGCAAAGTACGGCGTGTCCGCGGGCACGCTTTGGGCTGCAAACGCCTGATAGAGCGCCGCCTCGTCCGCAAAGCCGCCGTAGAGGCGCGCGGCGAAAAGAAGCTGCGATTCCCAGTCCTCCCACGCGAATGGGAACGGCGTTTTTCCGCCGTTGGTGGAAACGGGGTAGGAATCAAAGATCAAAAACAAGAGGCGCTCCCCCTCCACCATGGCGCTGGAAACCGAAGCGCAAAGGCGCATGCTTTCATATTCTTCCGTGTACGCCGCTTCGGGATCGCGCAGGACAAGGGAGGTATGCCCCTCGGTATAGGATTGCGATTCCTCCTCGGAAAGCACCCACGAAAGGCCGGCCGCCGCCACTTCCTGCATAAGCGCCTCCTCCGAGAGCGGGAATTCCGGCCCCGGCTTGCCCCGTTGGCAGCCCGTAAGCGAAACAAGCATACAAAGGAGGAGGGTGGTGCATAAAAGACGCTTCACGCGGGAAATCCTCCTTGCTTTTTATTCAGTATACACGATTTACAGGCGGCGCACAAGGCTGCCGCCCGCAGCGGGGCATAAGCAGCGACACAGTGGATAGAATAAGAATATGTATGAAAAAATACATACAAGAATGATTTTTCTTGACATAAAAATCATTCGCGTATACGATACGCATAGAGAAAGAGGGGATGCTTGTGCGGCGGAGAATAGAAGAAAAGCTATGCGCGTGGAAGGATCGGCAGGAGGGCAGGGCTCCGCTGCTGCTGTACGGTGCGCGGCAGGTGGGCAAAACCTATATCCTGCACGCGTTTGGCGAGAAGTATTATGAAAATACCGTGTATATCAATCTGGAAACGAACCCGTCCGTTGCCGGGTACTTTGCCGATGATATCTCGCCGGAGCGGTTGCTTCGCTTTCTGGAAACGACTGTCAACGCGGAGATCCTGCCGGGTAAAACGCTTGTGATTTTTGACGAAATCCAATCCTGCGAACGGGCGCTGACCTCGCTCAAGTATTTTGCGGAGCAAGCGCCCGCGTATCATATCGCGGCTGCGGGCAGCCTTTTGGGCGTGGCGATCAACCGGCAGCAATACTCCTTTCCCGTAGGCAAGGTGGAGAGCATGACGCTGTATCCGCTGGATTTTGAGGAGTTTCTCTGGGCGCTGGGGGAGAACAGGCTTGCGGAGGATATCCGCCGGGCGTACAGAGACATATCGCCGCTTCCCGAAGCCCTGCACAGGCGCGCCGTCGAGCTGTATCGCTATTACCTGATCGTAGGCGGCATGCCCGCGTGCGTGCAGGCGTTTTGCAGGAGCGGCAAGCTGGTGCTGGTGCCCAACGTGCAAAATGAGATCGCCGACAACTATGTGGCGGATATGGCCAAATATGCAAGCGCATCCGAAACGGTCAAGATTCGCGCCTGCTTTACCTCCATCCCCGCGCAGCTGGCGAAGGAAAACAGGAAGTTCCAGTATAAGGTCGTGCAAAAGGGCGGCAGCGCGGCGCTCTTTGGCGCCGCTATCGAGTGGCTTGCCCAGTCCGGCGTTGTGCTCAAATGCCAAAAGCTGGAGCACGGCGCGTATCCCATCCCGGTCTATGCGGATATTTCCGGCTTTAAGCTGTATATGGGGGATGTGGGCCTCTTGAACATGCGCGCCGGCATAGCCGCGCAGACCGTGCTTGTGGGTGAGGGCAACACCTTTCTTGGCGCGGTAACGGAAAACTACGTCGCGCAGGCGCTCACCGCCAACGGGTATGACCTGTACTATTGGGCCAGCGAATACGCCGCGGAGGTGGATTTTGTCCTGCAAAAGGGCGCGCAGGTCATTGCAATCGAGGTCAAGAAGGGGGAACACACCAAAAGCAAAAGCCTTGGCGTATTTGCGGCCAAGTATCACCCCGCCGCCTGTATTCGTTTTTCCGAGAAGAACTTTGGAAAAACGGAGAATGTGACGGCGCTTCCTCTCTATGCGGCGTTTTGCGTGTAGCGGGGGGTATCTGTACACGAAAAGCCCGCCCGCTTTTGCTTGACATACCCTTCCCCCCCGTCCTATAATGAAGGCGCAAAAGAGAATATCCCGCTGGGGGTGCTGCAAACATGCGGCTGAGATAACACCCCGGGAACCTGTTCGGATAATACCGGCGTAGGGAAGCGGCCACATATAGAGGGAAACATCCATTTATATCTCCGTTTCGGGCGGGGATATTTTTCTTTCCTGCAAAATACGTTTTCAGGAGGAAGATCAAAATGGAAAAGACCAACTCGAAAAACCGCAGCTTGCGCGTGCTCCTGTATGGGGCGCTGTGCATCGCCCTCTCCTTCGCGCTTTCGTATGTAAAGCTGTTCTCCATGCCCATGGGCGGCTCCATCACGCTTTGCAGCATGCTGCCGCTGTGCCTCTACGCCTGCGCCTTCGGCCCCAAGTACGGTTTTCTGGCGGCGTTTGCCTACGGCGTGCTGCAGGTGATACAGGGCGCGTACATCGTGCACCCGGCGCAGTTTGTGCTGGACTACTTCCTCGCGTTCACGGCGCTGGGCTTGGCGTCCTTTTTCCCCAAGAAATACGCGCTGGGCACGGCGGTGGGCGGCGGCGCGCGCATGCTTTGCTCCATCGTATCGGGCGCTGTGTTCTTTGGCTCGTACGCCGCGGAAGCGGGCTGGAACAACGCGTGGCTTTACTCCGTCGTCTATAACCTGACCAGCATCGGCGTGGATACGGCGCTTTGCGTGATCGTAGCGCTGCTGCCGCCGGTCAAGAAGCTCATCAACAGACTGGCAGTATAAAAAGCCCAGTGGGGATTATCAAGGGGGCGCACCCCCTTGATACTGTTCCGGCTTGGGTGGCTGTGCCGCCCAAACGGATTGGAAGGCAGGCATTTCAACAGAAAAGTGAACAAAAGGCCAAGGGCATATGCTCGTGGCCTTTTATTATGCTATAATAGCGACGTATGGAAGAAAAGGACGAAAAACAGCAAAGCATAGCGCCGGAGGGCGAAAGCAAGCCCTTTTATCAAGGGTCGCTGCCCGATCAAAGGGTGCGCGAGGCATACGATCCCTTTAACGGCAAGGATCCCGCCGCCTTTTACGCGGAGCTATTGGGGGACGAGACGGAGGAGCCGGAAGGGCAAAGCAGCCCCCGCAATTTTCTGCTGCCCTGCTTTATCGCGGGCGCGCTGCTTTTGTGTATGGGCGCGTTTGCGTATCGCGGGCTTGCTCCGCTCCCCTATATAGCGCCAGCGCCCACCCCTACGCCAGCCCCCACCTTCGCCCCCACGCCCGCGCCCACGGCGACAGCCATGCCGCTTGCGGCAGCGGCAGCCGTGATAGAGGCGCCCGCCGGCGCGGCCTTTGAGCGCACGGCGCTCATGGTAGACGGCCGCACGCAGGGGGTGCTCATCAGCCGCGAGGCCGCCGAGGAGCTGCTTGCGGACGTATGCGCGAGCTTTGAAGGGGTGGTAAGGGAAAAGTACGAGGTGCAGGGGACGCTTGCAACCACCATCGATAATGCGATCGAATTTTTGCCCGCGCCCGAAACGCCGGACGAGGACGTGGTGACGGCGGAGGCGCTGTTTGAAAAGCTGATCGCCAGCGATACGCGCCTTGACGTATTGTGCACCGAAACCATCCGCGAGGAGGAGGTCGAGCCGCTCAAGGTCAAAGAGGAGGAGGACAAGTACCTTCTTAAAGGCACCAGCATCGTCGTGGAGCAGGGGCAGGACGGCATGACCGCCAAGACCAACGTCATACTCTATAAAAACGGGCGGCGGCGCACGGAAAATACGGACGAGAAGCTCGAAACCCGCCCCATGCAGGAACGCGTCGTGCGCGTGGGCGCGCAAAAAATCACCGACAAAATGGAGCCGGGCAGGCGGGAGGGCAAAAAAGGCCCCGACGCGCCGGAGGGCATGACCTTCCTTCCCCCCGTCGAGGACGGCAAGGTGACGTTGAATTACGGGCAAAGCGGCGGCGTGATGCATCTTGGGCTTGACTACGCGCCGGAGGATGAGGACGAGGCGGACGTGCCCGTGCTCGCGTCCTGTCAGGGCGTCGTGGTGTGCGTGATGGAACGCGGCGGCTACGGCCGGATGGTGGAGATCGATCACGGCGGCGGCTTTGTCACACGCTACGCGCATCTTGCGAGCGTGTCTGTGCGGCTTGGCGACGCGGTGACGCAGGGCGACCCCATCGGGCTGATGGGGCAAAGCGGCAACGCGGACGCGCGGCAGCTGCACTTTGAACTGCGCATCGACGGCGAAGCGTACAATCCCAGATACTATCTGGATTAGCGTGTGTTCTATACTGTACAAATTTTCAGCGTTGTGATATGATACGCGGGCGTGTAAATGAAAACATGGGGGCAAGCAGCCCCATAGCATAAAAGTTTAGTAGAGTTTGGAGCTTGTGCATGGCACATTATGTAATCAACGGCGGGAAGCGCCTGGAGGGCGTGGTGACCATCAGCGGCGCGAAGAACGCGGCGCTCGCCATCATTCCCGCCACCATTCTGGCGGGTGAGAGCTGCCTGCTGGAAAACCTGCCCAGCATTGACGACGTGCGGACGCTGGAGTGCATCCTTACCCGCATGGGGGCGACCGTCGCCTTTACGCCGGACGGCAGCATGCGCGTCGATCCGCGCGGGATAAGAGATTATAACGTCACGTTTGATATGGTGCGCTCGCTTCGCGCGTCCTACTATTTGCTGGGCGCGCTTCTTGGGCGCTACGGCTATGCCAAGATCGCCCTGCCCGGCGGCTGCATGATAGGCCAGCGACCCATCGATCAGCACATCAAGGGCATGCGCGCGCTGGGGGCGACGGTCACGGTGGAAAACGGCATGGTGACGGCAAGAGCCGACAAGCTCGTGGGGGCGGAGATCTACCTTGACGTGGTCACGGTGGGCGCGACCATCAACATCATGCTTGCGGCGGTGGGGGCTACGGGGCAGACCATCATCAACAACGCCGCCAAGGAGCCGCATGTCGTGGACGTGGCGAACTTCCTCAACATGATGGGCGCAAGCGTCAAGGGCGCGGGCACGGACGTCATCCGCGTCATGGGCGGGCGGACGCTGCACGGGTGCAGCTACGCCATCATTCCCGATCAGATCGAGGCGGGCACCTATATGGTGTTAGCTGCCGCCACCGGCGGCGACGTGGTCATCAATAACGTTATCCCCACCCACTTGGAGGCCATCTCCGCCAAGCTCATGGAGGCGGGCGTCAAGGTCATCGAGGGGGACGACGGACGCGAATTTTTCATGCGCGTCACGGCGGAGCAAATCCGCCCCCGCCCCGTCAACATCAAAACACTTCCCTACCCCGGCTTCCCCACGGACTTGCAGCAGCCCATGATGGCGCTTCTTTCCGTGGCGGATGGCAACAGCTATATCGTAGAAAACATATTTGAGGAACGCTACAATCATGTGCCGGAGCTAAGGCGCATGGGCGCGAATATCGAGATCAACGGCCGCATGGCCACCATCGACGGCGTGCCGAAATTAAGCGCCGCGCCCCTGTACGCGTCCGACCTGCGGGCGGGGGCTGCGCTCATCGTCGCGGCGCTCATGGCGGAGGGCGAAAGCCAGGTGCACAACATCGGCTTTATCGATCGCGGCTACGAATATCTTGAGCAGAAGCTCAGAGCCATCGGCGCGGACATACGGCGGGTAGAATAATGAGTAATTAGCAATTAGTAATTAGTAAATTAGAGGTTTGGTAAGAGAAAAGCAAGGCGCGGCGTAAACGAGAAGGTTTGAGCCGTGCCTGCTTTTGTTTTTCGTTTATGCCGGAGGCTTGATATATGCCGTGAAAAACCCCAATTACTAATTACTAAT
>JAUNJX010000070.1 GCA_030533005.1 Clostridia bacterium
CCGCGTTCTTTATTTTCCGCGCCATGCGCGCGGGGCTTTCCTCTTGATACGCGACGTAAGCGCATCTGTTAGGCGTCAGCCCCTACGTCCAGTCGCTGCCGCGCCACAAGGCGCGCAAAGAACCCATCCCGCTCGATCAGCTGCGCGTAGGTGCCGTCCTCCACAATCCTGCCGCCCTCCAGCACGATGATGCGGTCGCAATGCTGTATGGTGGAAAGGCGGTGCGCGATCACGATGCGGGTACATTTTAGGTTGTTCAGGGAATCGGATACGATGCGCTGGGTGATGTTATCCAGCGCGCTCGTCGCCTCGTCGAACATCAGCACCTTGGGGTTGGGCGCAACGGCGCGCGCGATCATCAGCCGCTGGCGCTGGCCGCCGGATATGCCGCCGCTGCCCTCGGAGATGATGGTGTGCATACCCATGGGCATGCGCCGGATATCCTCCGCGATACCCGCCATCTCCGCCGCCCGCCATGCTTCATCCAGCGTAAGCCAAGGGGCGGATATAACGATGTTGGAGAAAATGTCCCCCTGAAAAAGCTTGCCGTTTTGCATCACCACGCCGATGTTGCGGCGCAGAGAACGAAGATCGACGTCGTCGATATCCTTGCCGTCATAGTACACGCTGCCCTTTTGCGGCCTTTCAAAGCCCAGCAGCAGGCGCATAAGCGTGGATTTGCCGCAGCCTGTGCGTCCCACGATCGCCACATACTGCCCCGGGCGTATGTTGAGGGAAAAATCGTCCAGCACAAGCGGCATATCCTCCGTATAACGGAAGGACACATGGCTTACCTCGATGCCGCCGCCTATGCGCGTGAGCACCTTTTTACCGTCCGCCACCTCCGGCACGGTCTGTAGGATAGGCTCCAACAGGTGCAGCACGGAGCGGATGCCGGCAATGCTCATCGCCACCCCCGCCAGCGCCGAAAAGGCGCCGCTCAACATCCCGTAGGAGGTATTGAAGGCCATATAATCCGCCACGGTCACCTGATTGCGGGCGGCACAGAAATACAGCACGATGGTGCCCGCGAGCGTGACCGCCGTGATGAGGCTTGCGTTGATCCGCAGCATAAAGGGCGGATGATAGGCAAGCGCCGCCAGCTCCTTGTAGGTTTTTGCCCATTTGCTGAACGCCCGCCGCTCCGCGCCCGCGAGCTTGATCTTTTGCACGCCGGAAAAAAGCGCGAACACAAGGCCGTCCTGCTTGGCCGTAAGCTCCGCACGACGGTTGGACACCTTCAGCTGCGTAAGCGTTGAGAGGATGGATACAATCATCGTCACAAGGATCACGACCATGGCCGGCAGCACCAGGGCGGACGCAAAGCGGGCAATCTGCCCCACATAGACAAGCGAGAGGATAGAGGTAAGACCCGTCGTAAATACCGTGCTGCACAGCATGGCGCTAAGCGTAGAAAAGCTTTGGGCGCGGCTGGCCAAATCGCCCGCGCTGAATTTTTTAAAGAAGTCCGCGGGAAGCGAGAGCAGACGCATCATGCCCGCCGCCTGAATGGACACGTCCATTTTGGTCTGTATACGGGTGAGCAGCAGCGATTTCGTGATGCCGACAAGCGATGCTGAAACCGTCACGCCCAAGAGCATACAGGCGATGGGCGCAAGCAGGCTGACCTTGCCGCTTGGCACGATGCGGCTAAAAAGCAGATTGTTCACATAGGGCAAAAACAGGCCAAGAAGCGTCGCGGCAAGCGTCGCAAAGCCGATCATGATAAGATCGCTTGCCGAAAGCGTCTCCGCCATGTAGCGCAGCAAATCCCCGGCGGTCAGCTTCTTGAGCGGAAGCGGACGGTAAAAGCAAATGGCCTCCTCCGTCAGCAGCGCCGCCGTCTTTTTTGTCACATACACATACTGCCCCATGGCATGATGGAAAAACCGATAGCCGCGAAGCGTGGGCAGCAGCGCCACGGGGTCGCCCTGCCGGAGCCTGCCGAGCAGCGGCCCCACAGCATCCTCGTACCACGCGCCCGTAAGCCGCACCACGCGCCGCATGATGCCCGTGGGGCGAAGCTGGTATTCCAGCTGGTCGTTGATATCCTCCATGCCCTCGGGCGGCTCCTCCGCCTTGACATGATAAAACGCGAGTATGTCCGCGATCGCGTCATTGGCCTTGCGCCGCTCGTCCGCATCGCTAAGGCGCATGCTTTTCTTGCCCATAACGACGCCGGAAAGCGACGCAAAGGCTTGGGAAAAATCCAGCTCATCGTCCTGAAGGCGCTGCTTGATCTGTTCGTCGAACCAACCCATACTTTTCTCCGCCTCCTATTCGTTGGTGATGAGCTGCGTGTACAGCCCGCCTTTTGCATACAGCTCGTCATGGGTGCCGCGCTCGGCCACCTTGCCGTGATCCAGCACGATGATCTCGTCGCAGTCCCGGATGGTGGAAAGCCGGTGCGCCACGACGATGCAGGAAATGCCCCGCTCCCGTATGGCGTTGACCACGTCGTATTCCGTTTGCGCGTCCAAGGCGCTCGTCGCCTCATCCATGATGATGATGGTGGGATCCTGCGCCAGCACCCGCGCGATTTCCATGCGCTGCCGCTGCCCGCCGGAAAAGTCCTTGCCGCCCTCCATGATGGAGTAGGCATAGCCGCCCTCGCGCCGCAGGATATCGTCATGGATCTGCGCGTCGCGTGCGGCAAGTATCATTTCAAAATCCGCGATGGAATGATCCCACATCTTGATGTTGTTTCGTATGGTATCCTCAAAGAGTATGATATCCTGATCCACCACCGCCAAAGACCCCGTAAACACCGCGCGCGGTATCTCGGCCATGGGTCTGCCGTCAAAGAGTATCTCGCCCGACCATGGCTTATAAAGGCCGGATATGAGCTTGGACAGGGTGGATTTGCCGCAGCCGGACGCGCCCACGAACGCCACGCGCGCCCCCGGCTGCATGCTTAAATTGAAGTTTTCGATCAAAGGCTCGCCAAGCTTGGCGTAACCAAAGGTGACGTTTCGCATTTCCAGCCCGCCGCGCAGCTTGCTGTATTCCCCTTCCTCGCCGTCCGCTGCCGCCGTCTTGTATTCCACGTCCGGCTGATACTGCATCACGTCCTCGATACGCTCCATATTGGTGCGCATCTCCTGCAAATTCTGCCCCGCGTACAAAAGGGAGCTCACCGGCGCCATAAAGGACTGCATGAACCCTTGGAACGCAAGGATCATGCCGATGGTGAATTCACCTCGCATCACCATGAGCACGCCCAGGAGCAGCACGATCATGTTGACGATGGTGGCGACGAGACCGGGCAGCGCGCCCAAATATTGATTGAGCTTGGCAAAGCGCACGGTCTGGTTGTTCACCGACGCCTGATAACCCGCCCAGCGCTCAAAATAGCCGTTTTCCGCGCCGCTTGCCTTGATGGTCTCGATCATCTCCACGCCGGATACGGTGGAGGAGGCCAGCTTGCCCCGATCCCGCATCTGCACGCGCATCAGATTGATGCGTTTGGCGGCGATCACGCGGGTCAGGAAAATATTGATCAATACCGAAGCCACGCCCAATGCCGCCAGCATGGCGCTGTAGCGGAACATGATGACCAAATAGAACAGAAGCGAGCAAAAATCAAAGAACAACGGCGCCAGCTCCGTGATGAGCGACGCAGCAATCCCCTCGTTGCTGGCCTGCCGCTGGGCGATATCGCCCGCCATGCGCTGGGAAAAGAATTCCACAGGCAGGCGCAGCACATGCCATATGAATTCGGAATTGGCAACGATGGCAAGCTTGCCCTGAATTTTCAGCATATAGATGTTGTTCAAGAAGGAAACGACGATCTGTACGAGCGCCACAGCCGCCATGATCCCCACAAAAGGATACAGCCACGAAGGGTTCTGCCCGCCCAAAATCCGATCGATAAATACCCGTGAGAACACGGGGTTGACGACCGCCGTAATGGTGGTAATCAGCTCCGTCAGCACGATAAAAACAAAGGGCATAAGCGTGCCCTTGAGGCGTTTTTTCGCAAACGCGATCACGCTTTGCGGCTTGCCGCCCCTTTCAAAGCCTTCGGTGGGGGAAAACATCAGGCACACGCCCGTAAACGCCTTGTCAAATTCCTCCATGGTGACCTGCACCACGCCCCGCGCCGGGTCGTTGAGGATGGCCTTGCCCTTATGGAAGCCGTTTAGCACGACAAAATGGTTAAAGTTCCAGTGGATGATGCAGGGGAACACCGCATGGCTTCGCACATCCTCCACATCCAGCCTGTAGCCGTCCGCCTTCATGCCGTAGCTGCGCGCCGCGCGCAGCACGTTTTTGGCGCTGGAGCCGTCACGGGATACGCCGCAATCCGCGCGCACCTGCTCAAGCGGCAGCCATTTACCATGGTACGCAAGCACCATGGTAAGGCACGCGGCGCCGCATTCCAGCGCCTCCATCTGCATCACAACGGGAACCTTTACATATGTTTTCGCCATACGCGCCTCAGCCGATCAAAAAGGAGATCGGCGCCACCTCATCCGACACGATGGTGAGCGGCTGCAAGCCGTCCGGCACCTCCGCTTCGATCACCACGCGCGTATTCCAATCCGAAAGGGACAGCGCGTGGATCGTGTAATCGTCGTCATAGAATGCGGCTGCCTCCGCATAGGAAAGCGGCACGGCGGATACCTCCTTCACCGTACCCTGCGCGCTGCCTACGGAAACCGCCATGCCCGGCGTTACCTTCGCGGCGTCCTCGCCCGAAAGGTAGCACACGACCTCGCCGCCGCTTGCGTCCCCGGTAAGCGTGAGCGTCGTAGGGAGGCTTCCCCATATCCCCCACGCAAACAGCGCCAGCAGCAGCGCGAGCATCGCCGCCAACACCACCCATACGCTGGGACTGGAGACCTTGATGTAGTCGTTGAGCTGCTCGGGCGAGGAGATCCTGTCCAAGCTGGCTTTTCTAAAAATCGTTTCCTGCATAGCTAAACTCCCGTTTCTTTTCAAATCCAAGCCGCAGGCGCGAACGCGCCATGAAAGTATACATTCCTACATATTTATAGTATATGGATTGACCCGGATTGTCAACATATGGTGTTTGGGACATGGAAAGGGAGGGATGCTTCCATCCCTCCCTTATGCGTACCTTTCGGTTTATTGGGGCGCCTTGCAGGTGAAATTGCAGCGCTTGCAGCGCAGATATACCCATGTGGGATCCTGCTGCACGATATAGAAATCGTCATTGCGGCAGTTGGGGCACTGATAGTTGCCGCCGCCCGGAGGGCCTACGCGGATAGCGTCCGGCTCGCCTGCGCCGCCAGCGATGCTGGCGAGTTCCTTCTCATCAACGGGGATCAATACGTTCTTTTCTTCCATGTTCTTATTCTCCTTTTCATTTTTGTCATTTGGTATGGTGAGCATCCTCTGTAAGCGTCTTACAGATTCGCAACGGTAAACTTGGTGTTGCAGTTGCGGCACTGCAGGTTGATATGCTGGGCATCCGCGCTGCGGATGCGGAAATTGGTGCTGTTGCAATTGGGGCAGGCATAGGTCGCGCCCATATTGTTTTTGATCGAGCAGCTCAGGCCGGGTTCTATCGCGTTGGGTACGACTGCGTTGCTTACCATCGGGCCTACGGGATTGCCGTAATAGTCATAGTTGATTGTGCCGCCAGCCACTTCGTCCAGCGCATCTTCGCCAATCGGGTTGAGCTTTTTCTCATCCATTGTTCTCGTCCTCCTTGTTTTTATGTCTTTTTATACGCGGCTTTGATCCAATTGTTAGAAATAGTATCCGGAAAATTTATTCGGCCTTGGTAATGATGAACGCCAGCAGGCTTGCGGGCTTATCCGTATCGTTCCTGATCCCGTGGTTTTCGCCGTCAAAGCATATGCTGAAATCTCCCGGCTGCGCCTTCACCGTTGCGCCGTTATCGTTGAGCGTAATTTCGCCCTCAAGGAAATAAAAGGCCTCAAACTCGCCCTCATGGGTGTGGCAGCCGATGGAACAGCCCGGCGCCAGCTCGATCTTGGAGATCAGGCGGGTATGCAAGAGCTTTTCCTCCGGCAGGAAGCTGCCCATGACAACCGTGCCGTCGCCGCCGCGCATATTTTCTTTTTTGTCGATTTTTCTTTCGTTCGCCCGAAGAAACATATGTATACTCCTTTCAGATGTGCTACAAGATATAGTATTATACCATATATACCCACACCATGACAATGGACTGACTGTGTAAAATATATGTTTTGATTTTGACGTTGTTTTGCGAAAAAAGCCCTTTACAAACCACCACGGATACTCTATAATAATCCATGCGCGAAAACGCGGGGCATTAGCTCAGTTGGTAGAGTGCCACACTGGCAGTGTGGATGTCAGGAGTTCGAGTCTCCTATGCTCCACCAGAAAAACAAAACAGACCTGAAACGGTCTGTTTTGTTTTTATATGTGTTGACAGCATAGGAGACGAGAAGGGTACGGGACTTGCCCGCGGATGGGTGCATGAAAGACCTTTTTCTTTGGAATAGCAGTAAAGGATGCATTGCTGGCTTTGCGCTGTCGCCTGTTTGTCGCTTAACTCTGCTGACCTATATTGTTGTATACGCATGAAAAGGAATTTGATCCGAATTAAGCATCTTGAATATTCAATACTTAAGTATTGACATTTCGGTACTTTTGCTTTATGATATGCGTTGAAAGGTGGTGCGCAATATGGCGTTCTCATATAAACCGCTTTGGAAACTGTTGATTGACCGCGACATGACAAAAAAGCAGCTCATGCAGGCAACGGGTATTGCAAAATCAACCATGGATAAAATGGCGCGCGGCGAACAGGTTTCAATGGATATTATCGACCGAATTTGCACTTATTTCGAGTGCGACGTTGAAAGTGTTATCGAACACATAGCGGGGTGAAGAAGTGGAAAAAAAACCGAAAAAGCGTGTGGTAACAGGCAAATCATCAACAGACTTGGTGTTTTCTTCCTATGTCCGCAATAATGAAGAAATATTTCCGCTAATCCTTTCTCTTTATGTTCCTGTCGGTTCAGAAATTGCGGATGTGACATACGGAAAAGGCGTTTTTTGGAAAAAGGTAAATCAAGCAGACTATGTTTTGCACTTTTCAGATATTAAAACCGGGGTTGATTGCAGATATTTACCATACAAAAACCAATCGATGGATTGCGTCGTCATTGACCCGCCATATATGGAAGGGTTTTATCGTCGAAGCAATGACCATTTAGCAGGAAACGGTACCTTCTCGTCGTTTCGTGAAGCATATTCGGACAGCAGCATTTATACGCAACAAAAGGGGATGCCTAAATACCATGACGCAGTTTTGGATATGTACTATTCTGCTGGATATGAGGCGCTGCGAGTTCTGAAAAAAGGCGGCATTCTAATCATCAAATGCCAAGACGAAGTAAGCGCAAACAAGCAACACTTAACTCACGTTGAAATAATCAACGAATACACCAAGCACGGTTTATCCGTGGAAGACTTATTTGTTATGATAAGGAACAATAAGCCGAACATCTCAACGCTGAAAAGACAAGTTCACGCAAGAAAAAACCATTCCTATTTTTTGGTTTTTAGAAAAAGCAATTAAATCATATCATCAAGCAACGAGATAAGGTACAATAAATTGCGCAAATTGAAATAGCACCGAAAAAAAGGAGGACACCGGTGCAGCCGTTTGGTAAAGTAGAAGTTACCACACCAATACTTTATTAGGAGGCTGCAACGAATGTCCACCAACAAGATTATACAGTTAAACGAAGGAATGATAAAGCAGGAATTAAAGGATCTGGTACGAACCAGTGTGGAAGAAACGATCAACGGCCTGCTGGATGAGGAAGTCAAGGCGCTGACCAACGCCGAGAAATACGAGCGGACGCAGGACCGCCAAGGGTACCGTGCCGGGCACTACGAACGTGATTTTCAAACGACGTCCGGGAACGTCAAGCTCAAGATGCCCAAGCTGAAAGGCGTTGCCTTTGAAACGGCGATCATCGAACGGTACCAGCGGCGGGAGTCCTCCGTGGAAGAAGCCTTGATCGAGATGTATCTGGCCGGAGTCTCTGTACGGAGAGTAGAAGATATCACGCAAGCTCTGTGGGGCACGAAGGTATCACCGGGAACGATCAGCAACCTCAACAAGAAGGTCTATAGCCATA
>JAUNJX010000015.1 GCA_030533005.1 Clostridia bacterium
CCGGATTCTCCGTGTAGCCGTCCAGTATCACGATCTTTTTCATTGCGCTTTCTCCTTTTTCAGTCTTCCAGCAGCGCCCAAGCACGGTTGATCACGCGCTTGGTATTTGCCAGTATGATATCCTCGTCCTCATCCTTCCAAGGCTTTACCTCCAAGGACAGCACATAGGGATTCTCCGCGTCCAGGAAGCCCTCGTCCCGGAGCACGCGGAAAAAGTCCAGCAGCTCGGGCACATCGTTGGCGCTGTTGGGATAGCCAAAGCGCGGATGCTGATCGCCGTAGGCCTCGCACCCCGCCTTGACCACCGCGTTGCCGATGTGGAAATGCGTGATGTAGGGTCTGAGCGTGCGCACCACAAACCTGCTCGTTTCATAGGTCGTGGGGAAATGGGAAAGATCCACCATGAGGCCGAAATTGTTGTGCGTGGTGCGCATATCGGCGGCGAATTTGGCCGCATAGGGCGCGGGGCCTATGAGCGCGGCCTTATCCATGTCGAAATCAAAGACCTCCAGCTCCACCATCATGCCCTTCTTCGCGGCATAGTCGCATACCGCGCGGGTGGTCTTAAGAAGCTGCGCATAGGCCTGTTCCTTGGTGGAGGGCTCCCACTTGCCCGCAAGGAAGGCAATGCCGCCCGCGCCAAGATATGCAGCCTCATCCACCGCTTCGATCAGGGTCGCCTCCGCCTTTTTGCGCCCCTCCTCATCGATATCGTTGGGGTTCAGCTTGGGGCCGAGCAGGCGCGGCTGCGCGCCGTAGCAGACCTTAAGATGGCTTTGGGCGAGAATTTCTTTCGCCGCGCTGCGCGTTTCGTCATCCTTGAATTTGCAGACCTCCAAAGCGTCAAAAAAATCGTCCTTGGCGATGGTGCGGATCGATTCCAGCACGTCCCGCTTGGGATGGCTCATCCATTGGATCGTTCCAACTTGAAAATAGGTATGTATACTCTCGCGCATAGTGATAGAACCCCTTTCTCCGTTTAAAAATATATTTTTTGACCTTCGATGTGCCGGCGCTTCGTCTTGCGCTGGTTACTTGTAATACAAATTGCTTGTATTGTAGTACCTTTAGTCTAGTACGCGCCGCAAAAAAAGTCAATACGCTTTTCCCGTGACGGTCATTTTCCTTCGGGCGGCGCGTTTGCAATGTTGCCCAAGGCGGTATATACTTAGGTAACCACTCCAAAAGGACGGAAAAACAGCATGCCAAAGCAAAAGGTCAGCGATCGGGTATTCGCCTATCTGCGCGATTCTATCCAAGACGGAAAATGGAAGCCGGGCGATATGATCCCGTCGGAAAATCTGCTCGCAGCGGAGCTGGGGATCAGCCGCATCTCCGTGCGCGCCGCCATCAGCAGGCTGTCCAGCCTGGGCATTCTGGAAAGCCGGCAGGGCGAGGGCACCTTCGTATGCAAAAGCGCCGCGCCGGAGCAATTCAACCGCATGATACCCATGCTGATGCTGGATCATCCCGCGCGCATGGACATGTTTGAATTCCGGCGCATTCTGGAGGTGGAGGCCGCGGGCTTGGCGGCAAGCCGCGCCGGCGCCGAGGCCGTGGCGCAAATGCGCGCCGCGACGGACGGCATGGTCAAGGCCACCGAGGTGGCCGAGGGCGCGCGGCGGGACATGGAGTTCCACTACCTGATCGCGCAGGCCTCACAAAACCAAATCATCGTCAAGGTCGTGGAAATACTCATGGATTACTACATGCATTCCTTGGAGGAGAACGTCGCCGTTATGGGAAGCGAAGGCGCGAGCTATCATTATCAGATCCTATCCGCCATCGAAATGCGCGACGCGGCGCGCGCCAAGGACTACATGCTGGAGCATCTGAACAATACCGCGCGGCGCATGGCCGGTTTGGAGCCTTAATGCGCGGTTGGGGCGCGCTTGCGCCTTCGGGCCGTTTCGGTTGTCCTACCTTTGCGCCCGCACCTGTGTTCGCACCGCAATTTCTATATTTTGCCTTATGCTTTTGATTAACTGGAGGTATCCGTATGAACAGACCCTTTAAGCTTGGCGCTACCGTGGCGATGGGCGCCCCCGCCGGCTCGCCGTTCCCGCTTAACACCGACGATTACTGCAAGTCGGCCGAGCTTTTAAAGTCGCTCGGCTACGACAGCATGGAGATCCATATCCGCGCGCCGCAGCTGGTGGACGGCATGAAGATCAAGGCGCACTGCGAATCCGTGGGGATCAGCATCTCCAGCATCGGCACCGGCCAGGCCTACGGCATGGAGGGGTTGAGCATCACCGCGCAGGATCCCAAGGTTCGCGCCGCCGCCGTCCAGCGTTTGAAGGAGCAGCTTGACCTTGCAAAGCTATTGGACTGCCCCATCATCATCGGCTCCATGCATGGCGTGATCGGCAGCGCGCGCACCTACGACGAGGTCAACGGCCTGATGATCGATTCCATGGGGCAGCTGGCGGACTATGCGGAACGCACGGGTACAGAGATCGTGATCGAGGCCATCGACCGCTTTGAAAGCGACTATCTGCAAACGGCGCAGGAGGTTCTCGCGCTGATCGAGCAGGTGGGCAGCAGCAGGATCATGGTTCATCTTGACACATACCACATGAATCTCGAGGAGCGCGACTGGCGCGCGCCCATACTGCTGTGCCGCGGCAAGCTCGGGCATGTGCACCTTGCGGACAACCGCCGCTATTACCCCGGCTGGGGCTTGATCGATTTCAAGCCCGTGCTTTTGTCCCTGATGGAGATCGGGTATGACAAAAGCCTCACGATGGAATGCTACCCTTATCCCGACGGCATAACCGCGCTTCGCCGCGCGAAGCGGTATATCGACGGGCTTTTAAGCAGCATCCTGTGTGATTCTTTGGAATAAAGGGCAGTCTGCATTGCGCAAAAGCATATAAGCCTCCGGATGGATGCGCCCGCTTTGCATCTTTCCGGAGGCTTATAGCACTTAGGAGTTTTCTATGTTTTTTGTTGGCCGCCAAAGGGCGCGCGGACTTACCCGCAGCCCTTCTTCGCCTTGCAAAACGAGATCGCGTCAAACGCGCTTGCGATATCCGCAAGCGGATGCTTCGGCACCGCCTCAACGCTGATCCTTCCCGCAAATCCGGCGTCCAGGACAGGCTGCAGCTCGTTAAGATAAAGCGCCTTGCGCGCGCTGCACGGAAAGCCTCGCTCCTCCGCGTCGGAATAGTGTAAATGCGCTATGCGGCCATCCCGCACAAGCGCCGGCAGGCAGGACGCGTCCTCACCCTCCATGCGCATGTGGAAAAGATCCGGCACCAGCTTGAGATTGTCGGCGCCAACCAGCCCGATAAGCTCCAGCGCCTGCGCGATACGATTGACAAAGCCCTTTTCCCTCCGGCAGATCGGTTCTATGGCGATCGTTATGCCCTCGGGCGCGCACGCTTGGGAAAACCGGCGCAAAAACGCGGCATATTGCTGCTTTCCGCCCTTTTCCCACACGACGCCGGGCTGCGCGTTATAGCTGTGCGGCGCGCTGGTCGTGATGGTCGAAACGCCAAAGAATTTGGCAAGCTGCACCGCGCGATCGATATATGCCTGCCACGCCGCCTCCGCGCTTTTGTCGCCAAGCACGCAAAGGAAGGGGGGCATGCCGTCGTTAAAGGCCTCCGTGGGCAGCCCTGCGCGCCCAAACGCGTCCCGGTATGCCCAAAGCGCCCCTTCCTCCAGCCCGTACAGCTTGGAGAGGGATATCTCCGCATAATCGTAGCCCGCCTGCCGCACCGCCGGGATATACCGTTCCGCCAGCGGATCCTCGGCCGATGCGAGCATCAGCATGCATAAGCCAATACGCGCCATACAATCACCATCTTCCGCGGAACGCCCGCTTATTCAAACCAAACCTTCTGCGCGGTTTTGCCAAGTAGATTTTCCATCTCATCGTCGGTCAAAAAGTCGCAGTGCTTGGTGACCATCGTCAGGTTCTGCAAATAGGTGCTGGTCTTGAGCACGGTGGGCATATCGGTGCCCCACATCACCCTGTCGATCGCGCCGAGCTTCTTGACCTCGCGCAGCACATTGGCGATGGTGGGATACGGATATTCGTCAAAGGCGTCCACCATCATGGGAATACCCGACATATCGAACCATACGTTTTGGTTCAGCTCCAAAATGGAGAGGGTCTTTTTAAGGGATTCATAGTTCTTGTGCTCCTTGGGATCCCACATTCTGCTGATACCCAGATGCGGCAGCACGATCTTCAATTCAGGATACCGCTTCGCAACGGTGAGCAGATCCTCTACGGGGAAATCATACGGCCCGTCGCCCCAGCCAAGATCCATCATAAAATACGCGTTATACTTCATGATCTCCTCAAAAACAAACGCGTTCTTGGGATCCACCATGTCAAAGGGGATATCGGGCGCCTCAAACTTCAGCCCCTTATACCCATATTCGCCTAAGCAAAGCTTGGCCGTCTCTATATAGGAAGCCTTATCCTGCGGATTGGGGATGCCTACGGTAGCATACCTGTCGGGCTGCTTGGCGATCACGCTGTTGATATAGTCGTACTGCTCGCCATAGCAGGGCGTTTGCAGGATAACCGCCTTATCAAAGCCCAGCAGCTTCTCATAGGTCTGCAAGACCTCGATGGAGCAGCAGCAATTCTCCCATTCCGGGGGCATAAACTGGATCTCCTCCTCGCCGATTGCGACCCTGCCGCAGCCCAGCGGCGTTACAGAACAGGTATCCAGCCTGCGACCGTGAATCTTTGTCCACACATGACAATGCGCCTCAATGAGCATCATATCCTTGCCGCGAACGTTAATCATACCAAACCCTCCGATTGATTTATTTAGACAAGCTTATCGTCTATCGTTTATCGTACCCGTTTAGACGTTGCTGCGCGTCTTTGCGCTGTCCAGCACGGTCGCCATGATGATGATGGCGCCGGTGAAGATCTCCTGCCAGAAGGACAGCACGCCCAGCGCGTTGAGTCCGCTTTGCACCAGCGAGAAAAGCAGAACGCCCACCACCGTGCCAACAAGGTTGCCCTTGCCGCCCGTCAGGCTGGTTCCGCCGATGACCGCCGCCGCGATGCACTGCATCTGCAGATCCGGCAGGGTGGAAAAGCGGGCGACGCCGGAGCGCGTCATGACCATGACCGCACCCACGCAGGTGCAGATCGCGCTGATGACAAACACGGCAATACAAACTATATTTATACGAACGCCCATGAGCTTCGTAGCTTTCTTATTTGCACCGCAGGAAAAGACCGTCCGGCCAAAAGCGGTGAAGTTGAGCACATACACTGTGATGATGAGCATAGCCACCGCGATGACCAGCAGCACGGGCATCCCCATCACCTTTTGCCAAGCAAACTTCGTAAAAGCAGCGGGGAATCCGGATACCGCCGCGCCGTCAGTATAGAACCCGGCAAGCCCGCGGACGATATAGCCCGTGGCGATCGTCGCTATAAAGGACGGAAGCTTCAATATGACAACGCAAATCCCGTTGAACAAGCCAAGGACAACGGCAGCGCCAAGCATGACCATCAGCGCCTTGGATACACTTCCCGTATCCTTCATGATAAAGCCGCCGAGCACTGTCAAAGCCGCAAGCATGCCTCCTACAGACAGATCGACCTCTTTGGATATCAAAACAAAGGTCATGCCCATCGCGCAAACCATGTAGTATGCCGACTGCTCAAAAATGTTCAGTACGTTTCCAAACGTAAGGTAATTTGAGTTGAGGTAGGCAAACACAAAAATGGTGGCGACCATCGCGGCATAAAGGCCATAGTTCAGCAGGAACTTCTGAAACGACATGCTCTTTGCGCTAATCTTACGCATAAATACCTCCTATGCACCTATATATGAGGATGCATATATTCTTGGGGGAGGAGGCTGCTCCTCCCCCATGCTTGGGCCAATCAGATCGTTTAAATTACTTTGCCTCTGCAAACCAGCCGCGTGCCCACAGCACACCGAGTTCTTCCAGATTGTCAACGGTTTCGCGCATGACCATGGAGCAGGAAAGCTGCACGGTGTTCGCGTTGGGGCTTACATATTCGCCGTTCATGTAGTTCTGCGCAACCTCGAGAATCTGCGTGCAGAACAGGTCGAACCTCTGGTTCGCGGTGCAGAAGCTTTCGCCCGCCTCGATGGCTTCGATGGCGTTGAGCGCGCCGTCAACGGAGGCGATGTAGACATAGTTGGGATCCTGCGGGTCATAAAGCTTGCCAAGCTCTCTGAGCGCGGACACAACGGGGGTAACGCTGTCGTCGCCGCCGGTTACGAACACGGCCTTGATGGTGGGATCAGCGGTGAAGGCGTCGATGACCGCATCGTACACCTCGGAGGTCTCCAAAGCGGAGGGAGTCGCAACGACGTCGATCCAAGGATAGAACGCGAGCGTGCCCTTCACGCCCTCAAGCCTGTCATACTGGGCGGAGGAGGACATATCGCCAATGACGTACATGACATGCACGGCGTCGTCGGCAATGCCGGGTGCAAAGGTCCAGTCGGCAACGGTCATGGCGCAGTCACGGCCGGCGGAAACGTTGTCGGTCTCAAGGGTGTAATAGATGCTGGTGCCGATCTTACGGTCAACGGCCATAACGGCTACGCCGGCCTGCATGGCCATGTCGCAGACGCTGGCAATGCCGTTGGCGTCGATGGAGTTGATGACGATCACGTCGCATTTCTGGTTGACAAGGTCCTGAATCTGGCTGATCTGCGTTTCAAGATCGCCGTCCGCGGACAGGGAGATGATCTCGTCGAAGCCGTAATCCTTATAGAGCTTCTCATAGTTCTTGACCAGAAGCTGAGAGGCGGAATACGTTAGCGCGGAGTAGCAGATGCCAAGGCGCTTTACGCCGTCTTCCTGAATTTCGGGATTATAGGCAACGTTGGTATCGCCTACGAACTTGGCGGCCTCCGCGGGCGCACCGCCTGCGGGAGCGGGCGCAGCAGAGCAGGCAACGCTTGCAAGTGCGACGAGAACTACGAGAACGAGTGCAAAGATCCTTTTGCTTTTCATTAGTGTGTTTCCTCCAGTTTTTATTTACTTAAACCAAACATGTTGGTTAGAAGTACGATGGATTTCCCGCTGCCGGGGTAGAGATAGCCGTTGTCCTTTTCGTATTTGATCTGATGATGCTTGAGCACGTCCATGCTCACCGTCAGAAGCACGACGATGCCCCAGACAAGATCATAAAGGAAGTTGGAAACGTTAAAGAGGCGCAGCAGCTGGTTGACCGAAGCGATCACGACGATGCCAAGCAGCGTGCCCGGCATTTTCCCAACGCCGCCGTACAGGCTTGCGCCGCCGGCCACACAGGCCGCAATACAGGTGAATTCCATGCCGACAGCCAGACCAAAGGTCGAGCCGCCCAGCCGCGATACGTTGATGAGCCCCGCCAGCCCGCAAAGGAAGCCGGTAATGATATACGCGCCCATCTTCACCGCCAGCACGTTGACGCCCGCCGCGTTAAGCGCATCGGCGTCGTTGCCTATGGCGTAGATGTACCGGCCGAACTTGGTCTTTTTAAGCAGTATCCAGCCGAGGAAAAATACGAGGATAAAGAACCATGTGCAGTTTGGCACGGAAAGGGTCTTGCCCTGCCCGATGGACTGGAACACGGGATCAGACACGTTGATAACCGCGTCAACGCCGATGATCAGATTGCCGATGCCGCGGCAGATAAACTGCGTGGACATCGTGAGCACCATGTCGGGTATGCCTACCTTGCCGATCAGATAGCCGTTGATCGTCCCTACGAGCATGCCCACGAGTATGCTGACCGTTATGGCTGCGGCAAGGCTCTGTGTGGCATAGAACATGCGCACGCCGATCACGCCGCACAGATAAACCTGCGCGCCCGTGGAGATATCGATGTGCCCCATCAGGATGATCATGGTAAGCCCGATCGCCACAATACCGAATACCGAAGCCTGCGAGCATAGGTTGAGCAGGCTGGTCTTGGTAAAGAACAAGGGCATTTTGATGAACACAAAGATCGCAAGCGCAACGATGAAAATCAAGGTCGCATTTCTGAAAATCAGCCTTCTTGCATTTAAAAGCAGTTTATTGTTCTTCATGGCTAACCCCTCTTGCACACTCTAAAACCAGTTCTTCTTCGGTTACCGCATCGTTTGCGTGCTCCGCGATGATCTTTCCGTCGCGCATAACGAGTATCCTGTGGCTCATGCCCAGTATCTCCGGCGCTTCGGAGGAAACAAGGATCACGGAGGTTCCCGTTTCTTCGATCAGCTTGACGATCAGCTCGTAGATCTCAGCCTTCGCGCCAATGTCCACGCCGCGCGTCGGCTCGTCAAGCAGCAATATCGGCGCGTCGGTAAGCATCCACTTGGAAAGAACGACCTTTTGCTGATTGCCGCCGCTAAGGTGCCCGGCTCTCTGGTTGGGCCCTTCGGCCTTGATGAGAAAGCGTTGGAACGCTTCGGCAACCAGCTTGTTTTCCGTCTTGAAGCGCATCATCCCGGCCACGGGAATGGATATGCGCGAGAGGATCGGCATCGTCAGATTGTGCTTGATGTTCATCTTGAGCACCAAGCCCTCCTCGCGGCGGTTTTCCGTGAGGAAGCCTATGCCGTGCCGCATCGCGTCCTTGGGGCTGTGGATCACGCACGGCTTTCCGTTGAGCACGGTTTCGCCCTCATAGAGCGGATCCAACCCAAACACGGCTCTCAAAAGCTCCGAGCGCCCCGCGCCCACCAGGCCGAATACGCCGAGTATCTCGCCCTTCCTGAGCGAAAAGCTTACCTTGTCGAGCTTTTTGTTCTTATAATCCTTGGCCTCCAGGATGATCTGGGCGTCCTTGTCGGGCGCGGGCGGCAGCTGCGGGAAATACTGGTTAAGGCGCCTGCCTATGACGGCGTGCGTAAGATCCTCGTTGCTCACCTCGCTGGTGGGCTTTGTCCATACGGCCTTGCCGTCGCGCAGCACCGTTACGCTGTCGCAAATTTCAAATATTTCGTCAAACTTGTGGGAAATGTAGATGATGCAAACATCCTGCTGCTTCAGCTGCCGAATGATCTCAAAGAGCTTCTTGGTTTCGCCGGTCGTCAGGGAGGACGTGGGTTCGTCAAGTATCAGGATGCGCGCGCCCATGCTGAGCACCTTTGCGATCTCCACCAGCTGCTGTTCGGCAATGCTGAGTTCCTCCACCGTTACGGTCGGCGCAAAATCCAAGCCGACCATGCGCAGCCACTTGACCGCCTCCTCATTCTTGGTCTTGTCATCTACAAAGCCCAGAGGCTTTTTGGTCGGCAGGCGCCACATGAAGATGTTTTCGGCCAGGCTAAGGCTGTTGAACAGCTTCAGCTCCTGATGCACGAAGCCTATGCCGGCTTCCCCGGCCTTCAGCGCGTTCGTGATGTGAACCGTCTTTCCGTTGATGATGATGTCGCCCGAATCCTTGGTGTAAAGCCCGCCCAAAATGTTCATGAGCGTGGACTTGCCCGCTCCGTTTCCGCCCAGCAGGCCGTGAACCTCACCCGCATACGCGGAAAAGCTTACGCCGGACAGTACGCTTACGCCTACAAAGCTTTTGTGAATGTCCCTGAATTCCAAATATGCTTGCTTTTCCATTGCGCTCTCCTATACCTATATAAATCAGCGATTTGATTTGCCATCCATTAACATGCCTTTAACGTGTCTCCAGCGTGCCTTTAACGTGCCGTACCGTCCGATGCGCGCAGCGCCTTCACCGCCGCAAAGATATCCTCGCCCGGGTATAAGCGCATGGCCTTATCAAATACTTTCGCCGTTCCCTCGCACGCGCCCAGCCGCAGTTCTTCCTTCGCGGCCAGCTCCAGCACAAGGTTGATATCCTTGTCCAGAATGCTAAGGGGGTTGTTGGTTCCCGTGTACACCTTGTCAAGCACACACTTTTCGGTAATATGCAAAAGAGGGCTTGAGGAAGGGCTGTTTGCAAACACGCGATGCATCTCGTTCATGTCAAGCCCCGCGTTCTGCGCCAGCGCGACCACCTCGAAAGCGGTTTCAAACGTCAGGCTGAACAAAGCCTGCAAGCAGGACTTCGCCTTTTGCGCGTCCCCGGGCGTTTTGCTGATAAAGTAGAGCTCCGCGCTCATATCGCGCAGCAGACCCTCCACCGGCGCAAACGCTGCGTCATCCGCGGCGACCATGATGTGCACGCAGCCGTTTTCCGCGTCCTCGCAGTTCCCCATCATCGTCGCGTCCAGCAGGTGTATGTCGCGCTTGGCAAGCGCCGGGCGTATGGCGTCGACAGCGTCGCAGCCTACCGAGCACATCACCAGCACGGCCTTGCCCGCCGGCATGGTTGAAAGAAGCGACTGTTCGCCGCAGACCGCGCCGCGCACCTGCTCCCCGTTGAATACGAGCAGCAGCACCGCGTCCGCCTGTGCGCCCACCTGTGCGCAGCTCTCACAGAAACGACCGCCCAGCGCTTCAAGCGCCGCCCTTTTTTCCGGATTGACGTCATAGCCCAAAACCTCGTAACCCTTTTTGACGAGATGTTTGGAAAACGCCATCCCCATCAGTCCCAGTCCTATTATACCGACCTTCATACGTCCTCCGTTACTTATTCGATATGCTACGCCGCGCTTTAGTCGTTGGTAATCGCAACGTGGTCTTTTGTAATATCCGCAAGCGTGCGGCATCCGGTCATGCGCATGGCGTTTTGCAGCTCCCAGATGAGCTTTTGCGAATACAAGGCAACGCCCCGCGCTTCGCCGCCCTCCGCCGCGATCAGATATGGGCGACCCACCATGACCGCGTCGGCGCCAAGAGCGAGCATCTTGAAAACGTCCTCGCCGTGACGCACGCCGCCGTCTACAAATATCTTCATGCGCCCGCCCACCGCGGCCTTGATGGCGGGGAGCACCTCTACGGTGCTGAGCGACTGATCCATCGAATTGCCCGCGTGATTCGAGATCACGATGCCGGACGCGCCGGCCTCCATGGCCTTTAGCGCGCCGCGCGCCGTCATGATGCCCTTAAGGATATACGGGGTTTTCGCAACGGAAAAAATGTCCTTGATCTGTGCCGGAGACTTGGTATACGTTTTGCCGTGCCCGTTGATGGACAAATACGGCAGACCCACGCAGTCGATATCATGGCCGATCGCCATGCAGCCGACCTCCTCCGCCATCCGGATTTTTTTCTGAATTTCTTCCTTTGTCCACGACTTGATCGCGGGTATGCCCACGCCCTGCTCCTCCTTGAGCGCCCTTAAAGGATCGGTATACGCCAGCTCGCCCAGCGTATCCGGCGTCCAGGAGAATATGCCGGCCTCCCGGCAGCCCGTGAGCAGCGCTTTATTAAAAAGGTAATCATCCTCGAAATGCGTGCTGGGATTGAAGCCGTGCACGTTGCCAAAGGGCGCGCACATGATGGGTGCGCGGAAGGTATGCCCGTACAGCTCGACGGACGCATCGATCTCGGTACCGTCGCCGCCGTCGTACAGCGTGTCATAGATCAGCCGTACCTTTTGCAGCTGCTTATAGTTTCTTTCCGCGGAGCCAGATCGCTCCGAGGAAACCATATCGCAGTTTACGCTGTTGCAAATGCGGCACGCCCTGCAGTGTGCAGCCATATACGGCCGGGCGTCCTTCCATACCGTTTTCAGTTCTTCCAATACCGCAGGGTAATCCATGGAGATAATGGCTTGATTCATCATTTTGTGCACCTCTTTTGATGAAATGATAACTCATGCGTCGAATATTGTCAACAGAATTTATGTTTTTTATCATTTTTATCATTTACGTCATTTTTTGATAGATATTCTTGACTATTATCGCATGATCTGTTATTTTGTTGTTATATATGGATGTGACGGCGACTGCACAAGAATCGCCGCAGATTACAATGCTAAAGGGACAGGGAATATGACCGTAAGGAAACCAACTATCGTCGATGTGGCAAAGATCAGCGGCGTTTCGCCCGTAACTGTTTCCAGAGTGATCGCAAACAGCGGCGCGGTGCGCGAACGCACCCGCAAAGCGGTGCTGGACGCCATGGTAAGCCTGAATTATCCGCTCCCGCCTTTTACCGAGCCCGCCGCCATGCCTCACTATATCGCCATACTGATCGACGACATTTTCAACCAGCACTACCTGTCATTGGCCTTGGATATCTCCGACAGCCTTTACGCCGCCGGCTATCTCTCCCTCATCTGCCGCAGCAACAGCAGGAGCATAAACGATTATTTGAAGCTGTATCCGGATAACGCCTCCGGCTTTATCGCCATTTCCCTCTTGGGCGAGCAGGCAGAAGCCATCAGCGCCGCCTGCGCCGCCGGCATACCGCTTGTCGCCATCCACCGGTGCCCCATGTTTTCATCGGCGCACTCCATCATCGCCGACGACTATTCCAACGCCTACCTTGCCATGGAGCACCTTGTTTCCCTCGGCCACACGGATATCGCCATCATCAACCATCCGCAGTATTCCGCCGGCGTTCACGAGGCCGTCATGGGCTACCGTGACGCCGTCGCCTGCTTCGGCGCCGTGGACGACGACAATTACATCTTCTATTCCAACATGGAGCAAAAGGACGCGGAGAGCATCTTCTCCTACATTCGCGCCATGTACCCGCAGGTCACCGCGATCATCTGCGCCAACGAAAGCGTCGCGCAGGCGATCACCGATTCCGCCGTTTCCGTGGGACTTTCCGTGCCGCAGGACATCAGCATCATCACCTTTGATATTTCCACCGACGTTTCGGCTAAGCTCGGCCACTGCTGCTTTACGGCGGTCGGCGCGCCCTATTCTCTTTTCGCGGAAGAAGCCGTGAAAACCATCCTCCGGTTTATAGACCGGCCGCGAGAATTCCTCAACGGCGAAAATTCTTTCTACAGGGTCATTCTCAAATCCAAGCTGTTTATAGGCTATAGCACCGCGGCGGCGAAACGGCGGTAACGCCTTGTTTCCCGCCCCTCTGTCGGACGCTCTCCCCCGCGTCCGCGTTGTTCCTTTATCATTTTTTATCACTTCTTTTCTATCGTTTCTTGTACAAACGCGTATTTTGTAGTTGTAATTCCACAAAACTATGATAGAATAAATGATAACATTCGTCTTTCATTGATGAATTCTTATCATTTTTGAGCATTGAGGTGGTTTCGCATGATGTATACCGGAAGCGATCAGATCCAAAGTCTTGTGAAAGACGCCTTCATCCCGCGTTTTGCGCGGGTGCGGCAAGCCTTCGCCCGCCCGCGCGTAGACGACATACCTGCCGAGCTTGCAAAGGAATTGTCCCGCCCGGCGCTTGCACAGGCCGTCAAGCCCGGCATGCGCATCGCCATAACGGCAGGCAGCCGGGGCGTTGCAAACATACCGCTGATCCTCCGGGAGATCGGCGCCTTGCTCAAAGCGCGCGGCGCGATTCCCTTCATCGTTCCCGCCATGGGAAGCCACGGCGGCGCCACGGCGGAGGGGCAGCGCCAGCTCATCGAAAGCTACGGCATCACCGAGGATTTTTGCGGCATGCCCATCCTTTCCTCCATGGAGGTCATACAGATCGGCGCCACGGAGGCGGGCGAGCCCGTATGCATAGACCGCAACGCCGCCCAGGCCGACGGCATCATCGTGGTCGGCCGCGTCAAGGCGCACACGGATTTTCACGGCCCGTATGAAAGCGGCCTTATGAAGATGATGGTGATCGGCCTTGGCAAGCAGCACGGCGCGGAGCTGTTCCACGCGCGCGGCTGCGCGCAATACGCCAAGCGCCTACCCGAATACGGCAAGGCGATACTCAAGCACGCGCCGGTGCTCTTTGGCGTCGCGCTGATCGAAAACGCCTATGACGAGACCGCGATGATCGCCGCGCTCACGCCCGAGGAAATCATAGAAAAGGAGCCCGGCCTGCTCTTGAAGGCCAAGACGCTTATGGGCAAGCTTCTTTTCCACGATATCGACCTGCTCATCGTAGACCAGATCGGGAAGGAAATATCCGGCGAGGGCATGGATCCCAACGTGACCGGGCGCTTTGCCACCCCTTACGCAAGCGGCGGCTCCGACGCCAAATCCGTCTGCGTGCTCGACCTTACCGACAACAGCCACGGCGCTTTTGTGGGCATCGGCATGGCGGACGTCACCACCATGCGGGTCTACAACAAGGCGGACTTTGAAAAGTCCTACGTCAATCAGCTTACAAGCACCATCTTCCTCCCCTCCAAATTCCCCATCGTGCTGGAAAACGACCGCACCGCCATACAGGCGTGTTTGAAATACTGCGGCGACAACAATAAAAACGACCCCCGCGTCGTCCGCATTCTGGATACGAAGCATTTGGAGGAGATCCTGATCTCCGAAGCCCTGCTCGGCGATGCGGCGGCGCATCCCGACGTCACGATCCTGTCCGACCCGCGCAGCCTCGTTTTTGATTCTGACGGCAATCTGTTTTAGATTGCGCCCGGAATAATGATTGAAAAGG
This sequence comes from Clostridia bacterium, assembly GCA_030533005.1. Taxonomy (GTDB): domain Bacteria; phylum Bacillota; class Clostridia; order Christensenellales; family CAG-138; genus JAQVRG01. The sequence continues at coordinate 14,386 of JAUNJX010000015.1, forward strand.
AGAAATCGATCCATGTTTAAAGTAGACCCTTCCAAGCAAATACACTGGTACAGCCCCTGGAGCGTTCCCGTCGGGCGCGTCGATCCCGGCGAGATCGTCACCTTCACCTGTCAGGACACATGGAATGACGTCATGACCACCACCTCGACCATACAGGCGCGCGCCATGCTCGGCCATCCCATCAATCCCGTAAACGGCCCGGTGTATGTAAACGGCGCTATGCCCGGCGACACGCTGAAGATCACCATTGAGGACGTCCGCGTCACCTCGGACGCCACGCTGATCTGCAACGACATTCAGGTCAGCCGCGCGTTCCGCAAGTACATCACGGACGACGAGGTCGTAAAATTCCCCATTCACGACGGAAAGGCCGATATGTTCGGCACGATCGTGGAGCTCAAGCCCTTCCCCGGCTGCCTCGGCGTTGCGCCCGCGGAGCGCATGTCCACCTTGGATCAGGGCAGCTACGGCGGAAATATGGATTGCAAAAAGATGACGAAGGGCACCAAATTGTATTTGCCCGTTTCCGTTCCCGGCGCTTTGGTGGCAACGGGCGACATCCACGCCTATCAGGGTGACGGCGAGATCGTCGCGGGTCTTGAGGTCGCGGGCGAGATCGATCTTTCCTTTGAGATCATCAAAAACAAGACAGAGCCGTGGCCCATATTGGAAACAGAGGATCGCTGGTATGCCATCGTATCCAGAAACACGCTGGAGGACGCCGGCATGGACGCCGTGCAGTGCATACAGGAGTTCATCCTCAAGCGCACCGACAAATATACCCCCAACCACCTTATGCTGCTGCTTGCGGAGCTGGGCGACGTGGAGGTCTGCCAGATGGTGGACACCTATATGACGATGCGCTTCAGCTTTGAAAAGCGCATCGCGCCCGAGCTGCAGTTCTAAGCATGAGATCGCGGCGCAAACGGCTCGCTGGGTTGAAAACGGTATCCATATGCTAAAAAATGCCGGAACAAGCATCACGCAGATCGGATTTGTAATCCGCGACGGCGAAAAGGTCAAGCAAGGCATGAAAGCCTTGTTTGGCCTGTCGCCCGCCAAAACACGCCTGACCTGCGAGGATGACGCGCGCCGCTATCATGGCGCGCCGGGGGACTTTCAGGCGGAGCTGCTCTACTATCAGTTTGGCGCCCTGGAGCTGGAATTCATCCTTCCCTTGCACGGGCAGAGCATATGGCAGGATTTTCTTGACCTTCACGGCGAGGGGCTGCATCACATACAAATCGCGGCCGCGGACTGCGATCTTCTCTCCGCGGAGCTTTCCGCGCTGGGCGTTTCCGTTATACAGGAGGGCGCCTCCGTGTCCAATATCCCGGGCGCCAAATGGCAATACTACGATCTGTCGCCGGCGCTTCCCTTCATTCTGGAGGCCTTCGACGGAAACGCCAAGGCCGCCGCGTTGGAGGCGCAGGAGGGCAAACCGTCCTAAGCACGCACATCCTTTTATCCGCACGCATGATCCTTCCATGCGAATATCTTAGAATACAACCGCATCGGCAGCACAACGCATACGCGCGCGGCTTTCTATAGCGGAACATCGCTATAGCGCTATCCGCGCGCGGCGTGCTATACTATATCCATCATTTCCCGCCATACCAAGGCGGCCTTTTTCCCGTCACGCTTCGACGCACATCAAAATCAAGCAGGAGGAATACCTATGTCCATTCATGAGATCAGCTTCCCTTCGGCAAACGGCCGCGACGCCATCAAGGCATGGTCGTACACGCCGCTTGGCGCGCCGCGGGCGGTCGTGCAGCTTATGCACGGCTTTGGCGAACATTCCCGCAGGTATCTGCACATGATCGACAAGTTCCAGCAGGCGGGCTTCGCCGTCTATGCGGACGACCATCTGGGACACGGCAAGACGGGCGTGGACAGCGGCACGCTGGGCGACCCGCATTCGGGCGGGTACGAAACATACCTAAAGGACGAAAAAGCGTTGCACGATCTGGCGGTCGAGGCGCATCCGGGCGTACCGTATTTCGTGTTCGGCCATAGCTGGGGTTCCATGCTCGCAAGGGGCTACGCGGCGCTGTATGGCGAGGATCTTTGCGGCCTGCTGCTCTGCGGCGTGGTTTCACAGTTTCCCGGCATCGAGAAGGAGATCAAAGACCCCGCGTTTCAGGCCGCTTATGAAGCCGACCCCTATCAGGGCTCCGGCGAATGGTTCGGCAAGGTGTTTTGCAACATGACGGATCGGTATCCGCAGCCCTGCGGCCCGGCGGACTGGATCGCCAACGACCCGGAGGTGGTCGCCGATCACGCGGGCGACCCCTTTAACGGCTTTGACGTGACGCTGGAGCTGGTATACGACATGGTGCAGCTTTACGGCTTCATCGAAAACGAAGCGTGGGCGCAAAGCGTACCCCGTAAGCTCCCCGTATACCTCATCGCGGGCGACAACGACCCCTGCGGCAACTACGGCGAGGGGCTTTACCATGTGGCGAACCTTTTGGCAAACGCGGGACATCCCGTCCAGGTGCGCGCCTATTCCGGCTGGCGGCACGAGATACACAACGAGCGGCGCATACGCGACGAGGTCGAGGCGGGGCTTGTCACCTTCGTGGATCGCTGCCTTGCGGAAAAATAGCGGGCAAATTTAAAACTATAGGCCATGGCCGTTACAGCCGTGCCCGACGTGCCCGCCACGGGCGGCGCGCCTTGGATTGGGACGATGTTGGGAGCGATGCTGGACAGGCTTGGCGGTATCGTATTACAATAGAGCCGACCACATACAGGGAGGCTTGCAATGGATTTTTTATATGTGCTCCAAGGGATACGCACGCCGTTTCTTGACGCGGTGTTCCAGTTTTTCACCTTCTTTGGTGAGGAGACGCTGTTTCTGGTGCTCGCGCTGGTGATCTTCTGGTGCGTGGACAAAAAGTGCGGCTATTTCCTCATCTATGTGTGCTTTGTGGGCACGGCCATCAACCAGTTTTTGAAGCTCGTCTGCCGCATTCCGCGTCCATGGGTGCGCGACCCCGATTTTACCATCGTGGAAAGCGCGCGCGAAGCCGCCACGGGCTATTCCTTCCCCAGCGGACACACGCAGTCCTCCTCCGGCCTGTTCTTTGGCGTCGCGCGGTACACAAAACGGCGCGCGCTTCGCATCGCGTGCGTCGTTTTGACGGTGCTGGTCGGTTTTTCGAGGATGTATCTTGGGGTACACACGCCCGCCGACGTGCTCACGTCGCTGCTTCTTTCCATCCTTCTCGTGTGCGGCGCGTATCCGCTGTTTTGCCGCGCGTGGGCGGGGGAGCGGAAATGGTACGGCGTGCTGTTTGCGGCGCTGCTGCTGTTGTGCGCCGCCTTTATCGTATATGCGGAATTTGCAAGACAGCCCGCCGCCATCGTTGACGAAAATCAATTGAGCGCGCTGGAAAACGCATATAAGCTTTTGGGCGGCGCGCTGGCGCTGCTGCTTTCGATGGTTCTGGACGAAAGATATATCCGTTTTGATACCGCGGCCTGCCCTTGGGCGCAGGCGCTCAAGGTCGCCCTTGGCCTGGCACTCGTCATGAGCATACGGGTGCTGACCAAAGCGCCGCTGCTCACCCTTACGGGCGGACACCCGCTTGCGGGCGGCATACGTTATTTTTTGATGGTCGTTTTTGCGGGTAGCGTCTGGCCGCTGACCTTCAAGCGGTTTGCTAGGCTCAGCGCGGCCAAATAAGGCTTGTATCTACCCCTTCAAGCCATCGTCGCAATGGCGCACGGCCTCGCGTATGGCGGCCGCCAAGACGCGCGCGGCAAGCGTCCCCGCCACGTTGAGATCGGCTTGCACGATGCCCGTCGTGAGCGCATAGATGCTGTCGCCATCCGCAAGCGTACCCACGGGGTTGATGGCGCGGGCATAGCCGCATCGCGCCATGGCGGCCAGGCGGTTCATCTGCGCGCGATCAAACGCGGCGTTGGTGAGTAAACACCCGATGGTCGTATTGCCCGTAAAAAGATCGGTGGGTACACAAAGGCGGTAAAGCGCCGCTTCGCTATCCCCCAAACTGCCGTCCTCATTCCTTAGCCCCGCGAGCTTTTCGCCCGTTTCAAAATCGAATACGTCGCCCAGCGCGTTCACCGCGACCACAGCGCCCATCTCGAGCGCCCCAAGGCGCAGCGCATACACGCCCAGCCCCGATTTGGACGCGCGCTCCATGCCGTAGATCTTCCCTACGCTTGCACCCGTGCCCGCGCCGACGCTGCCAGATACGGGGGCGTTTTTTTGCGCGTCCGCGCAGGCGCTGTAGCCCATATCGGCGTCCGGCCGGAGGGCTGCGCTGCCCATGCCAAGATCGAACAGCGAGGACTGCACCACAAGGGGTACCTTGGCAAAGCCCGTGTCGTAGCCTATGCCGTGCTCCTCCAAATACCGCATCACGCCGTCCGCCGCAGCCAGGCCGAACGCGGAGCCGCCTGATAGCACCACCGCGTGAACGGGATTGTGCGCGGCGTAATTGCCCAACAGCGGCGTTTCGCGCGAGGCGGGGCCGCCGCCGCTGATATCCACGCCGCCCTGCGCACCGTCCTTGCAAAGTATCACCGTTACGCCGGTCATCGCCGCGCGATCCTGCGCGCTGCCAATCTGAAAGCCCGCGATCTCCTCTATGCGCATGGGCTGCGGGAAAACGCCCTGTTCATCCTTCATGTTGCTCACGTTCCTTTGCTTTGTTTTTTAATATACGTCCGCCGCGCCTATCGCGCGATTTGACCATCGATAAACCCCTCCGGGGATTGTCAAGGGGCCGCAGTCCCTTGACTTTCAACCGCCCGAGGCGGCGTGTACGATGAGGGCGGAAGGCATTGCACAGCAATGCTTTCTCCGCAATTTGCAACGACCGTAGCGCAGCGAACAGTTGCAAATTGCAAGCATCGGCAAAGGTCGAATGACCTTTGCCGATAAGCGCGCCGCGCCTACAGCGCGATTTGCAGCTTAAAACAGCCGTCCTTCAATTCATAGGCGCACCACGCGTTGTATTTTTCCACAAACGCGGCGATGGAGCGGGTGCCGACGCCGTGCCCGTCCTCCGCCGCCACGGGCCGCCCGTCCTCGCCCAAGGCGACGTTTTTGCCGCAGGTGTTGGCGACCTCCAGCATCAGGCTGGGGGTGCAGATGCACTTGATGGAAAGCCTGCGCTCCCCCTCCGGCAGCGCAACACAGGCGCGGATCGCGTTTTCCAGCGCGTTTGCAAACACCGTGGAAAGCTCCACCGCGTCCACGGGCAGCGTTTCGGGGATGGCAAAGCTCGTTTCGGTCTGTATGCCGCAGGCCTCCGCCTCCCGCAGATACGCGTCGAGTATCGCGTCCAACACGGTGTTTTGGCAGCGGCGCACAGGCTTTAGCGCCGCAAGCTGCGCTTCGGACGTGCCGATGTAGGCAAGCGCCGCCTCCGTATCGCCCTTTTCGACAAGCGCCGCCACGGAGAGCAGACGATGCCTAAGATCGTGCCGCTCGATGCGAAGCCGCTCCTCGGTGCGCTGCACCTCCTCCGCCCGCCTTTCCATCATGCGCGCCTGCGCCTGAAAGATGCGCTTATCCTCCTGCACCTGATAGAGCTGCGCCTGTCTGTGCAGCACGCCGAATATGTTCCAATACATCAGCGGCATCAGCAGCAGCACGATCAGCATCGCCGGAATGTATGCCGGCCTGTCGTTGATGGGGGTGGGATAGGTGCTCATGAGTGTGAGCAGCAGGTAAAAGAGCGCGGATACGCCCGCAAACACGCCCCAGCCCTTGGTAACGGTGCGCTGCACCGCAAGATACGGCCGCCGCATTTTTTTATATACGAGCAGCTCCAGCAGCGGAAACGCGACAAACCGTCCGATCGACAGGATGACATACCCGCCGTTTAGCACATAATCCAGCAGGCTCGTCAGCAGGATGATCTCCAGCGTCACGGTATCCGCAAGGCAGAAGGTGAAAAAGAAGCGCCCGTCCCGGCATTTTGCCATGAAGAGGAAAAACAGCAGGCTTGGCAGCGTGCAGGTAAACAGGAACACCTTGACGATGACGTCCGCCCCGAGAAGGAATATCACAGCGGTATTGAACAGGATCAGCGCGCCCATGCAGACGCCTGTGAGTATGAGCGTCTTTTTGCGCGGAAAGCGCGAATCATACAAGAGCATGAACAGGATCAGCACATGAAACATGCACCAGAACAGCGTAATATCCCGCACCACCGTCATAGGGCACATCCTCCCAGCCAGTATTCGACCCAGCGTTTTTTCACATTGCCCGCCATGGCGCGCGAAAGCGGCACGCGCGCGCCGTCCGTAAGCGTCGCGTCCGTTTTGCTTACGGATTTTACAAAATGCAGATTGACCGCGAAGCTCGCCGCGCAAAGCGTAAAGCGCGCGTCCGCGAGCAGGCCCTCCACCGCCTCCTGAAAGGCGCCCGTGATGGTCAGGCTGTCCAGCGTCCCCCCGTCGCGCAGATGATACCGCACGGCGCGCTTGACAAGCTCCGCGTAAACGATGTCGTCAAGCTGCACGCGCGCAGTCTCCTCCCGCGTGCGTATGGCGACGCAGGCGGCCTTTTGCCGCCGCACCGCGCCCAGCGCCCGATCCATGGCCGCAAAAAAGCGCGCCTCATCCACGGGCTTTAAAAGATAGTTGTCCGCGCGCGCAAGATAGGAATCCACCGCGTAATCCGGCGAGCTTGTAAGATAGACGATCGCCCCGTCCCGACCAAGCGAACGCAAGGCAAGGCCCGCATCGATGCCGTTTTGTTCCGGCATCATCACATCCAGAATGTAAACGTCAAAATCCGTGCCGCCCTCTCCGCAAGCTTCAAGCAGCGCCGCCGCGGAGGAAAAGGCGCACGCCTTCGCGCTCACGTCCGACTTATCCTCAAGATACCGTGCGACAAGCGCCTCCGTCAGAGCGCGCTGCGCACCCTCGTCGTCACAAATGGCAATATGCAGCATAGCGCCCACCTCCGCTTTCATCGTAACCCCTAAAACATGCTGTGCGTTTGCAAATTTCGCGTAATTTGCTACCAAATCCGCATTTTTCCCCAAAAAGAAATGAATTTCAGTATAATGAAAATAGTATCATAGAAATCACATGGCGGCAAGCCGCGCCTTCACCCACAACCACAGCCGCCAAGATCGGACAGCGCGGGCGGGACGGTCCCTCTCTCATTTCATCGCAGTACCGGGAAACCATACTATCGCAGCTTGGACGTATTGTACAGGGAACGCGTTTACACAACAGGATCGCCCGCCGCACTGCATAAGCACAGCGTTATCCGAAGCAAACCATTATTTCCGCCAGTCCGTGGGCACAAAAGCACGCAGGAGGGTTGCGGATGAAACGAAAACACATCTTGATATGCCTGCTTCTCTGCCTTGCAGCGACCCTATGGCTGCCGGGCGCTTCGCATGCGGCGGAAAGCACCGCAGGCACGGAAGCGGAGCTGCGCAACGCCATCACGAACGCCACCGCCGGCACGACCATCACCATCACGGCGGATATCACCCTGACCGGCACCGTCGATCTATCCAATAAAACGATTACCCTGCTTTCCGATGGAGAGTGCACCATCAAGCGCGGCAGCGGGCTTACCACCGCCATGTTTTTAGTACCCTCCGGCGCCACGCTGACGCTGGGGCAGGCAAGCGGCATGGGAAGCAGCACGCTCACCATCGACGGCGGCGCGGTGTGGGGCGGTACGGATAACGCTACGCTTGGCCGCGGCACGACAAACAGCGGGGTTCAAAGCGATCTCCCTATCCTCATGGCGGGCGACTTGTCCAAACAGGGCGGAAGCATCTATCTCTATTCCGGCGTAACGCTGCAAAACAATTACTATCAACTCAACGGGAACTACGGCGGCGCCATCTATGCAGGGCCAAAAAGCGAGCTGTACATCCACGGCGCGGTGATCCGCAACAACTATTCCGGCCAATCCGGCGGCGCGATCAAGGCGATCAACGGCAGCAAGATCGTGATGACCGCCGGGCAAATCTATGGCAACCACGCCGCGCGGCACGGCGGCGGGCTACAGATATTCGGCAAGCAAGGAGAAGCTTTGCATCCAAGTGTCAACGTCACCTTCACCATGTCCGGCAGCACGATCCGCAACAACCTGTGCGGCACGGACGGCTTTACGGCGCGCGCGGGGGGCGGCATCGCCGTATCCGACAATTCCGAGTTTCGTATGACAGGCGGCGCGATCAAGGATAATCTCAACAACGCATTCAGCGGCAAGGGCGGCGGCGTGGCGTTTGCGGACGCAAACACGACCGTGACGCTTTCCGGCGACGCCAAAATCACGGGAAACAAAGTCAAAACCGCCGTCAACAATCTGCATCTGGGCACAAACGCCTGCAACGTCGTCGAGGCGTCAGGCTTGACGCCAGACGCTTCCATTGGCGTGACCAGCGCCTCTACGGCAAACTACGCCACGGTGACACAAAGCAACGGGGCAAACGACCTTTCGGGCTATTTTGCTTCGGACGCGGCGACGCGCGCCATCTACAACGACGCGACGAACGCGGCCGCGCAGGTGGTCAAGGTGGGAAAGGTTTACACCATCACATATAGGGATAAGGGCGATGCAGCGTTTTCAGGCACGCATGACGCCGGATATCCTTCCACCCATACCTATGGTGCGACTACAACGCTAAAGGGAGCCACAAAGGCCGACCATACCTTTGATGGATGGTTTGCGTTGTCAAACTGCACCGGCACGGCGCTCAATCGTCTAGGCGCCACCGGCTATACCGCAAACATCACCCTCTACGCCAAGTGGACGGAGAAAGCGCCCGTCACCGTCGACACGAACCCCGTCAGCTTCCCCTACGACGGCAGCGAACACGCTTTCACAGTGACCCCCACGCCATCCGGCTTAGCGGGCTTTACGGTACAATACAAGCTGGACAGCCAAGAGGATGCGGACTTTACAGAAACGGTACCCCGCGTCGTTGGCGAATACGACGTGCGGGTAACGCGCGCAGAGGACGCGACCTACAAAAGCTTTTCGCAGGTCATCGATAAGGGGCTGACCATCACAAGGGCGGCGATCTCCAGCGTCACCGTTACGGGCGTAGTTACCCCCGCAGCGGGTGCAGCGCCCGACACGGACGCCGCATGCGCCACAACCGGGATCGGCAGCACGGGCAGCGTAAGCTGGTCGCCCGACGACGCGGCATTTCTGTATAACAAGGCCTACACCGCAAGCGTCACCCTCACAACGGACGCAAACCACGCGTTTGTCGCAAGCCCCACGGCCAAGCTGGGCGGCAATACCGCCACCGTCAAGCGCACGGACGATACGCACATCACGCTTTCTTATACCTTCCCGGCCACAGAAAAGCTGACGGCGCCCACGGCGACTCTCAATCAGGAAAGCCCCCTCGCCATCGCCCATACCGGCGGAGACACCGCGCTCACGCTAAATGTCGCGGGGCTTGCATCGGGCTACGCGGACGTAGCATGGACGGTGACGGAAACGGACGCGAGCGGCATCCTCACGCTGCCCACGCCCGCCACGGGGACGCTTGGCAACAGAACGGATTTCCCGCTTGGCGATTTCACCGTCGCCGCCAACGCAGCAGGGCAGCCTGCAAAAAGCGCGAGTGTCACCATCGCCTTTACGGGCGGCGCGGACTATGCGGCGCTGCCCTCCGCCATCACCGTCACCTTCAACCTTGCGGCGGGCGCGGACATCCCCGCGCCAAGCGGTATAAGCGTTGATTATACAGATGAGACCGTGGCCGGCGTCACCGGCACCATGGAATATGTGATCGACGGCAACGACGCGGCGAACCAAAGCCGCATCAACTGGGCAGGCGCGAAAAGCGGCGGCGGCACGGTGCTTGACATAGCGGGCAAAATACCCGCCGCGGGTGCGACCGCTCAGTATATCCATGTCCGCGTCACGGCTTCAAACGGCGGCAGACCCGGCCTGATAACGACCGTCTTGATCCCCGCGCGCCCCGCGGCGCCAACGGGCATAGGCAAAACCAACGAGACCGTCAGCGGCAAAAACGACGGCACGATCACGCGCGTTTCCGACAGCATGGCGTACAAGCCGGCCGGCGGCGCATGGACGGATGTGCCAACGGACGCCACCACCCTATCCGGCCTCGCTCCCGGCAGCTATACGCTCCGCTACACGGCCACGGACAGCGATTTCGCCTCCGCAGAAACCCCCGTTCTTACCATCGGCACGGGCGGCACGCTGACGGTCACGTTTGACATGCAGGGGCACGGCACAGCGATATCTTCCCTAACCGGCCTTACCTATAACGTCGCCGTCGCAGCTCCCGAAGCACCCACGGCCACGGGCTACACCTTCGGCGGCTGGTACAAGGAAGATGTCTGCACGAACGCGTGGAAGTTTACCGGAAGCGGCGCTGACAAGGTGACGGACAGTGTTACGCTGTTCGCCAAATGGACGCCCATCGCCTACACCGTCTCCTACGACCTTGAAGGCGGCACGCACGGCGCGTCGCACCCGGGCAACGCTTCCTTCGATACGCCATTCGCCCTTTCCGCGCCCACGCGCACGGGCTTTGCCTTCACGGGCTGGACGGTAACAAGCGGCCTCAACAGCGCAACGGCCAAGTGGGGCGTTTCCGATCCGCCGGACACGGCCATAGCCTCCGCCGCTGCCAAGTGCGTAAACGGCATGGAGAGCATCTATCTAAAAAACCTGACCGCCACGGCGGGCGGCAGCGTTACCGTCAGCGCCAACTGGAGCATCAGCAACAGCACGCTCAAGATCCTTCCCAACGGCGGCGTATGGGAGCGTTTCACCACGACACGCGTCTTTGTGCAGAATTACAACACCACCCGCGCCGTTCCCGTCCCCACGCGCACAGGCTATACCTTCACGGGCTGGACGCGGACGAACGCCTACGGCACGATGACCTCGCTGACCGACGACGCAACCTACACCTTTGGCGCAACGGGCGGCGTTACGGATACGCTCAGCGCGAACTGGGCAGCCCTTCACTATAACGTAACGCATACGCTTGCGAACATCACCGCCACAGAGGGAACGGCGGGCGAGAACAAGGCCACGCACGGCGAAGCGTACACGACCACGCTGCGCGCCGCTGTCGGCTATTCGCTGCCCGACGTCATCACGGTGCAGGTCGCGGGAAGCACGCTGCGCGCGGGCACGGATTACAGCTATACGCCAACAAGCGGTGCGGTCCGCATCCCCGGCGAAGGGGTGACGGGCAGCATCGGCATCAGCGCCCAAACCGCCCCCTCCATCGCCACCCAGCCGCAAAACGTTGAAACCACGGCGGGCTTGCCCGCGGTATTCAGCCTTGCGGCGGGCACGGGGCTTTCGTATCAATGGCAGCTTTCCACGGATGACGGCGCAAGCTGGGCGGCGATCGGCGGGGCGACAGCCTACGCCTATACCACCGCCGCGACCACCGCCGAACAGAACGGCGATCAATACCGCTGCGTCATCACGGACGCGCACGGGCTTTGTGCCACTTCAAACGCCGCGACGCTGCGCGTGCATCCCGCGCCCGCGGTGTATATAACGCCAAGCAGCCCCCGCATCGCAAGCGGCGGCAGCGCCACGCTCACCGCGAACGGCAGCGGCGGCACAGGAACGCTTCGCTATGCATGGAACACCGTGCCCGCGCAAAGCGGACGCAGCATCACGGTATCGCCCGCGGAAAGCACCGCCTATACCGTCACCGTGACGGATGAAAAGAACGTATCCGCCACGCAAAGCGTCACCGTGCAGGTGGCCGCGCAATCCTACACCATCACCGCGACCCCCGCCGCCATGGATTTCGGCGCGGCGACGGCAGGCTATACGCAGCCTGCGGCGCGCAGCGTCACCATCCAGAATGCGGGCACGGCAGCGCTGGCGCTTACATTGCCCGCAAGCGGAGACGCATTTATCGTGGATACGACGGGTACGGCAAGCACGCTTGCGCCAAACGCCTCCACCTCCTTTACCCTGCGCCCCAAAGCAAGCCTGCCTGTGGGCAGCTACTATACCGCGTTCACCGTGCAAACGGACAAGAACACCCAAGCCACGGTAACGGCGGCGTTTGCGGTCAACCCGCCGCCGCAGGTCGCCATCAACGCGGAAGCGAGCATCATCACGGGCGAAAGCGTCACGCTGTCCGCCGTTGTATCCGGCGGCACATCCCCCTTCGCCTATCAATGGAGCGGCGGCAGCACGGCAATGGCGCAGAGCATCACGGAATCGCCCACGGCGGATACGGCGTATACCCTCACGGTCACGGACGCGGACGGCAACGCCGCGATGGCCGCCACGACGGTAAACGTCATCCCGGCAGACCATACCGTCACGGCGTCCGACGGCTATATAGAGTTTGGTACTATCACCGCTGGCGCGGACGTTCCCGCGCCCCAGCAGGCCGTCATACGCAACGACGGCAACCAAGAGGTGACCGTCACTGCGCCCGCCGCCGCGCATTACGTCATCACGCCGGCAAGCGTCAGCCACCTTGCGCCGGGCGAAACGGCGACCTTCTCCATTCAGCCAAAAAGCGGCCTGACGGCGGGCGCATATGATGAAACGCTGCCCTTTAGCACAGGCAGCGGCACAGCGCTCATCGCCGCCGCGTTTACCATCAACCCCGCGCCCACGGTGCGCATCAGCGGCGCGCTTACGGTGCTGGCGGACACGGATATGAGCATCGCCACCGACACGACCCTCACGGCGCACGCCTCCGGCGGCGACGGCGCCTATACCTACGCGTGGAGCAACGGCCGTACAGGCGCTGTCTATACCTCGGCGAAATACAGCGTGGCGGGAACGATCCCCGTGACGGTCACGGTCACGGACGGGCAGGGCGTTTCCGGCTCCGCCTCCGTTACCATCACGGCCGTGCGGCAAGCGTATGCGCTTTCCGTTTCCCCCGGTGCGCTGAGCTTTGACGAACGGACGGCGGGCTATGCGGATACGGACACGCCCGCAGCACAGACCCTGACCATTTCCAATACGGGCGGCGAAACGATCACGGGCGCAGCGCTTTCGGGCGGTGCAAGCTACACGATCGATGGCGATTTCGCCGCAAGCGACGGCGTGATCGCAGGCGGCGGCTCCGCCACCTTTAGCGTGCGACCCAAGACGGGGCTTACGGCGGGCGTCTATGACGAAACCATCACCGTCAGCACGGATCGCGGCGCCTATACCGCCATCCCCGTGACCTTCACGGTCAATCCCCCGCCCGCCGCAAGCATCCGCGGCAAAACCGGCATCACCAGCGGCGCCCAAACGGCGCTTACGGCCACGGGCAGCGGCGGCACAGGCGCGCTTGACTATAGCTGGACGCGTACCGCCGCGCCGGATAGCGCGCCTCCCTTTAGCGCCCCTTCGGGCGGCACGCTGGACTTCGCGCTGCATACGCCGGGCGATTATGCCTACACCTTTACCGCTACGGATCAGTTCGGCGCGCGTGCGACGGCCAGCGCCACCATCACGGTAGCGCCAAGCACCTGCGCCATTGCCGTTTCGCCCGGCGCAAACGCCTTCCCCGGCCGCACGGCGGGCTATACGGCAGCACCCGCTGCAAAAACCTTCACCGTCACGAACAAGGGCAACCGGCAAATCACGCTAACGCCGCCCGTAAGCGGCGCAAGCTTCGCCATCGATACGACGGGAACGGCGCTTACCCTTGCGCCGTACGAGAGCACCACCTTCACAGTACGGCCAAGGACGGGGCTATATGCAGGCATTTACAGCGAAAGCTTCACCGTAACGGCCGACGACGGCGCGGGCGGGTCGTGCAGCGCTGCGCTGACGGCAGGGTTTAGCGTGCAAACAGCACCCGCAGTCAGCATAGAGGGCGACCTCGTCATCGTGGCGGGGCAAAATGCCACCCTGCGCGCCACGGCGTTTGGCGGCACGGGACCATACGCCTATCGATGGAGCAGCGGCAGCGCCGAAACAGCCGCCATCACCGTATCCCCCGCGGCGACGACGACCTACAGCGTCACGGCGACGGACGCTTCGGGCGTTGCGGCAACGCAGAGCGTTACCGTAAGCGTAACGCCGCGCGACGATACCATAGACGTGACGCCGGACGGCGGCGTCGCCTTTGACCGGCGCTCCTTTGGCGCAGCGCAGCCGCCCGCAAGAACCATAAGCGTCGAAAACAAGGGCAACGGGGATGTAACGCTCAAGGCGCCCGCAAGCAATGCTGCAAACTCCGCCTTTATACTCGGCCCGCTTTCCGACGCCACTCCCGGCGCGGGGCAGACCGCCACCTTCACCGTGCAGCCCAAGGCAAGCCTCGGCGTGGGCACCTACACGGAGACCATCACCGTGGAAACGGCGAACGGAACGGGCAGCGACGCCATCAACGTGACCTTCACGGTGGCCGCAGCGCCCACGGTACGCATCACGCCCGCCGCGTCCACCATCATAAGAGGCGACAGCGTGACGCTCACGGCAAGCGCCAGCGGCGGCACAGGCGGTTACCAATACCTCTGGAACACCGCCCAAACGACAGCGGCCATCACCGTGTCCCCCACGGCCAACACGGTGTATCATGTGACGCTGACGGACAACTCCGGCGTTGTCGCGCAGGCGGAGGCGACCGTCACCGTGCAGGAGCCGGGCTATACCATCCGCCTCTCGCCCGCAGACAGGCGTTGGGCGGCAACCGTCGGCTACAGCGCGCCGAGTGCCCAGACCGTGACCGTCGCCAACACCGGCAACCGCCCCATCACGGGGTACACGGCAACGCTCAGCACCGGCGATCCGGCTGCGTTCGCCATCACCTATATCTCAACCGCTATCCCCGTTAACGGACGCGCGGCCTTTACGGTGCAGCCCGCGACGGGTCTTGGCGCGGGAACCTACACGGGCACGGTACTCGTCACGACAGCGGAGGGTTCAAGCGCCGCCATGACGGTGGAGCTTGTGGTATCCGACCCCGCGCCCTCTAATCCCGATCCCGCGCCCGACCCGGCACCCGTTGACCCGGTACCCATACCCATACCCGTACCCGACCCGATACCCGAGACGCCACCCGCGCCCGCCGCGCCGCAAAAGCCCGCTGTGCCGATGGAAGATCCGGGGGCTGTGAAGCCTGCCGCCCCGACGGAGCCCTCCGAAGCGCTGCCGGAAGCCTTAGAGGAGCTGCCCGCGCCCGCCTTGGATATTCCCATAGGCGAAGGCGGCATAGGGAAGCCTCCGGATATGGCGGAAGCGGACTATCAGCAGGCGTTGGACAGCGTCCTTGCAAGCATCGACGCACTGATGGAGGGACATATCGACGCGCCGCTTGACATAAGCACGCTGGACAAGGCCGCCATCCAAAGCGCAGAAAGCCTGTATCAATCCGCATGGGCACAAAAGGAGCCTGACATGCTGCGCCTCTTGGACTTGGAAACGGGGACGCGCACGGCAAGCAAGTCGTATGAGGACGGCAAAACGCCCATACTCGTGGCAGAGCTTATAGAAACGCGCGAGATCGTTGCGGAAGCGCTGCGGCAAAGCGGCACAGAAAAAACCATCGCGGTGTATGATATCCGCCTATTGTATAACGGTGTAGAGATACAGCCCAACGGCATGCTTACCATCACGCTCTCCTTCAAGGCGCACCGGGGCGAGGCGCTCACCATCGCCCACAAGCGCAGCGACGGCGTGTGGGAATTCTTTGACGTCACCGTAAACGCGGACGGCTTTGCCTCGATCAGTGTAGACAGCCTTTCGCCCTTTGCCATACTCGCCGCCGCAGACCCCAAGCCCGTTGCCGCGGCGCCGATAGCCACAGCGCCCGCAGCGCCGCAATCGCCGGCCGTCGAAATCATTGCAGCCGAACCCGCACCCGCAAGCGCAAGCGGCGGATGGGGTTGGATCGCGGCGGGCGCGATCTGTGCAGCGCTCGTCACCTGCCTGCTCGTCAGGCGCGGCCGCAAGCGGCCGTAAGCTTTCCCCCGCAAAAAACAGGCTCACCCAAGACTGACTTGGGCGAGCCTGTTTTATTCCCTGAAATTGGGTGCTATAAAAGTTCTCTTGCCGCCTGCGTTAAGGGGATCAGGTCGGTTTTGTCGAGCAGGGAAACGTCAAATTTCCGGTTCAGCGCGCAAAAATGCTGCACGCCAAAGGCGATCTTATGCAGGAAGGAATATACGCCGATGGCGCCTGCGGGGAACGCATCCGCCTCCGTGCCGTACAGCGCGCGAAGATCCGGCAGATCCGCGAAGATCTCCTGCACGCTCGCGCCGTATTTGCGAAGATGCTCCGGCACATTGCCCGCTTCGATCAGCTTGCCGACCTGTGCCGCGTTCATCGCCGCGGCCATGGAGGCTCTGCACAGCCCGACGGCGGTGATATGGCCGCCGCCCAACGCCAGCGCCTTGAATACGCCCGATTCCGACGCAAAGCCGCCGGTAAGCGAAATGGCGGGCAGCGTCAGCCCTTCGCGCTGCAAGCCTTCCGCAATGCGCACCAGCTCGCTTTCCAGCGTCACCGTGGGCAGGCACCATTCGTTCATCATGTGGCAGGGACTGTAGCCGCTGCCGCCGCCCGCGCCGTCAAAGGTGACCATGTCCACCTGATTGGCGGCGGCGATGCGAAGCACCCGCTCCATATCGGCAGGATCGTAGCCCGCCATCTTGAAATACACGTTCTCCATGCCCAGCTCACGAAGCTCGGCGATGCGGCGGGCGAAAAACGCCTCGTCCCAAAGCGGCAGGCGGCTGTACATATAGAAATTCGGGCAGACCCGCTCGGCATACGCCTTTTGCACCGCCGGATCGGAGGGATCGGGATGCACCAAAAAGCCCATACGCTGCTTTTCCAGCGCCGTCTTGAGATCGGGCAGCCGGTTGACCGGCTGCGTGCCCTTGGCGGACTGGCCAAACTTGAACTCGATGGCCTTTACGCCGTATTTTTGCAGCGCGATCTCCGGCACGCCCAGCATGTCGTCCTCCACGTTGCATTGGGGCACGATCTGGCCGTAGCCGCGGTAATACCGCTGAAAGCACTGCACAATCTCGCCCAAAAAGGGGAAATCCGTGATCCTGCCGTTTTCGATTTGCAGCTTGGCGTCCTTGCTCTTGGCGTCCTCGCCGACCATGCAGGTAACGCCCGCCATGGCGGCGCCCGCGAAATAATCCCGCCAATTGAGCTTGATGAGCGCCGGCAATATAAGCGGCAGCGCAAGCTTCACCGGATGCAGCGTACCATAAGCGCGCGCAAGCCCCACGTTGAAGATGGCCGCGTCCTCATAGGTCGCCGCAACGCCCTGCGCGCCAAAGACGCGCCCGTTGATATTGAAGTGGGAATAATCCAAGGGATAGACCTTTTCGGACGCGATCTGATTGGCGCCCGTGGTGGTGGGGTACACCGTCTGCGCGCCCAAGACGGCCGCAAGGCCGATCTCACAGGGCGTAGCGCACCCTTCCATGCACAGCGAACACATGCCGGAGGGTGCGGTGCGGTATGCGCTTCGATTTTGCGTATTGGCAAAGCCGGAGCTTTGCGAGGGTGAATAGGACATAAGCGCCTCCTCAGTATAGATTTGTGGATGCAATGCTTTCTTTCTGTCGGCCTGTGCCGAAAGCGTGCCCTCCAAGCGCCCTTGCGATTACGGCAGCGCGAAGGGATTTATTCAAATACAAACAAATGATAGATATTGGGAATGAGCACAAAGAACACATAGAATACAGCGCCGATATAGAACAGCACCACCTTAAAGCCCACGGGCAGATGCACGACCAGCATAAAGGCCCATACCCAGAGGATCAGCTCCGCCAAGCTTCCCACATAGGGAACGACCAATATCCCTATGACGATGAGGATGTTCGCCCACCACGGAAAGCCCAGAAACAGCAGCGGCGCGTAGGCGATGGCAAGAAACAGCGCATAATAGAGCACAAAGCCCACCACGTCAAACGCCGAGGTGAGAAATTCCAGCGGCGTGCGCGGGCCGCGCGCTTTTTGCGCCGCCTCTAGGGTTTTTGCCTTTTCCGCCTTGATCTTTGCATAGACGGGAGATGTAAAGCGTTTATCCTGTTCCATGTGAAAGATTATAGCACAACAAAAGGCGGGCTGCAAACCATGGCGCGCCCCAAAAATACGCCTAAGCGACGCGCGCGCGTCGCCTAATCCGTATCGCCCGGGCGCGCGGCAAGGATGAGCGCCAGGCTGTCGCCAAGCTGCGTAAAGGCAGCCGCGAGTATAGCAAGCTCCTCATCCGTACAGCCCTCCGCGATGGACGCGGACAGCGCGCCGATCATCGCGGGCAAGGAATCCGCGTAGGTCAAAAAAAGCACCTCCCCTTTGCTAACCCTATGCGGGGCGCAAGGGAAAGGTGCGCGCTTGGCGCAGGGTAAATCCTCCCTGCCTTGATCATGCTTCGCCGTTGCAGATCGCGGCGTATACGTCCTCCGGGATCATGGGGATTTTGAGCTTGTCCATGGTTTCTTGGGCTATGGCGCCCGTTTGCGCGTATTCCCGCCCGGCCTGCCGCACAAGCTCCAAATACGGCTTTGTCGCGGGTTCGGCCTCGGGGGCGTTGAACATAGGGGATTCCGGCACGGTGAGGATGGTGGAATCCGCCTCGCCAAACATCTGCTGAAACTGCATGACCACGGGCTCAAAATTGTGCTTGGCGTTGGGGAAGCCGCAGCCGCAGATCATCACATATTTGAGCTGCGAAAAGTCATGCTGGCAGGGATGCTCGTAGCGCTCCCCCACCTTTTGCATCGCCATGGAGGAAAGCGGCATGGTGCGATCCAGCAGCGCCTTTAAGGGTGCGGGCATGGAATAGCAATAGAGCGGGAAGCTAAAAAGCAATATATCGCTTGAAAGTATTTCCCGGAGAATATTTGCCATATCGTCCTCATGGATACAGGCGCCGCCGTTTCGCTTGCAGGCAAAGCAGCCGGTGCAGTATTCGATGTGCTGATCGATCACATGGAGCAGCGTTTCCTCGGCGTCCGCGACCTCGCGCAGACCGGCAAGAAACGCCCGCGTAAGGTGCATGGTGTCGCTTTCGTCCCTCTTGGGGGAACCGTTGAGGATCAAAATTCGTTTTTTCATCTGTTTATGCCTCCGCTATACGGTATTCTCGTTTTCGTTGTCAGCATACGCCAGCTTTGGGCGCATTGCAACCAACGCTCCGTAGAATTTGCGGCTAGGCGCACTAAGACGGCGTGTTCGTTTGCGCGCCGCCGTCCCTAAAGCGGGAAAGGAAGCTCTGCGTTTCCTGCCGTTTGGGATGCACGAGCACCTCCTCGGGCGTGCCCTGCTCGCAGATGACGCCCTCGCTCATGTACACAACGCGGCTGGAAACGTCGCGGGCAAAGGCCATCTCGTGCGTGACCACGAGCATGGTCATGCCGTCCTGCGCAAGCGTGTGCATGACGGCGAGCACCTCGCCCACCATCTCGGGATCGAGCGCGGAGGTCGGCTCGTCGAACAGCAGCATTTCAGGGTCCATCGCAAGTGCGCGCGCGATCGCCGCGCGCTGCTTTTGCCCGCCGGATATCTGGCGGGGACGTGCGTTGATATAGGGCGCCATGCCGACCTGCTCCAAATACCGCATGGCGTTGACGCGCGCGTCCTCCGGGTTCTTTTTGAGCACCTTCACCTGCCCCACGATGCAGTTTTCCAGCACTGTCATGTTGGAGAACAGGTTGAAGGACTGAAACACCATCCCCACGCGGGCGCGGTAGGCGGGTGCGTTGAAGCGGGGTGCTACCACGTTTTCCCCGTGATAGAGTATTTCGCCGGACGTCGGCGTTTCCAACAAATTGATGCAGCGAAGCAGCGTCGATTTGCCCGAGCCCGACGCGCCTATGATGCTGGTGACGTCGCCCGTATCGACGTTGAAATCGATGTCGCGCAGCACCACGTTCGCGCCGAAGGCTTTCGAGAGGTGCCGGACCGTCAGTATGGTTTCCTTCATCGATGCTCCCCGCCCTTTCTCTCAAGATTGCGTTCCGCCACATCCTCCGGACGCTTGGGATAATGATAGGTGCCGGCGGTCATGGTCAACGCGTCTGCCTGCACAAGCTCATAGCTGTCCGCCCCGTCCATGCGGCTTTCCACCCAGCGAAGCAGGAAGGAGGCGATCAGCGTCATGGTAAGATAGCCCACCATCTCGATGGTGGCGGAGGGGAAATATTTGAACGTCGCGCCCACCACGGAACGGTGGGTCGCAAAAAACTCCGTAAAGCCGATGATGAACATCACGGAGGTATCCTTGACGTTGATGATAAAGTTGTTGCCGATCTGCGGCATGATGTTGCGAAGCGCCTGCGGCAAGACCACGCTCGTCATGGTTTGGAAATGCGTCATACCGATGGCCTTTGCGCCCTCCGTTTGGCCGGGGTCGATGGATATGATGCCGCCGCGTACGGATTCGGCCATATACGCGCCCGTGTTGATGGACACCACCAGTATCGCCGCAAGCCAGATGCCCGCCGTCCCAGAAAACTGCACGGCGTTATCCGTAAAGTAGGGCAGGCCGTAAAAGATGAACACCGCCTGGAGCACCATGGGCGTGCCGCGAAACACCTCGACGTAGAGGCGCACGACGATGCGGATGAGCTTTAGAAAAAAGCGTTTGACGACGGAATCCGTCTTGGTATAGGGTATGGTCTGCAAAATGCCGCAGACAAAGCCGATCAGGCAGCCGATCAGCGTCGCCGTGACGGCAAGTATCAGCGTTTTTCCCATGCCGGAGATGTAGGTGGCGCTGTATTTTCCCCAAAGGGACGCTACATCTGCAAATAATTGGAGCAGCTTTTCCATGTGTCTGCTCTCCCTTCCTCATTCGATACTCTCAACAAACAAGCGGAAGGAGCGCTTTCCTTGCGGAAGGCGTTCCCTCCATTTTGATGCGATGCGTTTAGCCGATGGGCTGAACGGCGGTGGCGTCGGCCATCATGGCGTTGAAATCCTCCGCCGTCATGCCGGAAAGCACGCTGTTTAGCGCATCCTTCAACACGGTGTTGCCCTTCATGACGGAGATGCCGATGTTGATATCCTCGTCCGAGACGGCAAAATCATCGCCGCTGCCCGTGAAGTCCAACAGCGCCATGTCGGGATAGACGATGAGCGCGCCCTGTGCTGTGGGCATATCGGTGCAGACAAAGTCCACGGTGCCCGTTTCCAGCGCCATGAGCATGGCGGGGGCGGATTCGGCGGCGGACTGGATATCGGCGTTTTTGATCTGCGGCAGGCAGGTATCATACCAGATGGTGCCAAGCTGGCTGGTGCAGGTGCCGGTCAATTCGGAAATGCCCTTTGCAGCGGCAAGGGGGCTATCCGCCTTGGTCAGGCACACGATGGAGGCATAGAGATAGGGGCCTGCAAAGTCCACCTGCTCGGCGCGCTCCGCCGTCATGGACTGACCTGCGATCACGGCGTCCACGGTGTTGTTCTGCACGGCGGGCACAAGCGAATCCCAGTCAAGGCGCATGATCTCAAGCTCCCAGCCGTTGGCCTCGCAGAGCTTTTTGGCCATCATCACATCGTAACCGTTGGCGTATTCGCCGGAGGCGTTGGAGATGGGCACAGCGCCGTTTGCGTCATCCGGCTGCGACCAGTTATAGGGCGCGTAGGCGCATTCCATGGCGACGGTCAAAACACCGTCCTCCACGCCGGTCGCAACGGCGGGGGCAGCCTCGGGGGCGGCTTGGGCGGGCTCGGCGGCGGGCTTTGCGCCGCAGGCCGTAAGCGCCATCACCAGCGCGAGCAGCAGGGTCAAAAGCATCATTGCACGATTTGTCATACGATTCATTTTCTTGGATTCCTTTCTGTAATTCATAATCTTATTGCGGCTTCCTTGCGCCGCATGGATAACAAAAAATGGATCGCTCTGTCAAGCGATCCATGGGAAATACGGAAACCCTTCGGGGTTCAATGCTCCGCATGCCATTTGATAGCGCTTCACAAAAGAGCTTTGTGACAGTCCGGCAGATCTTCTCTGCCGACCCAGCTATCGGAAAACCAGGCAGCCCTCCGACGCTTCGGCGACGGTCCCTTTCCCGCCGACGGTTGCCTGACCTTTGTCGGACGGTACTGATGAACATCGCGCCTCTATCTGAGCAATTCAATTTTCGCTATAATATCACGGCATGCCAAGCCTGTCAACCGCAATATGCACAAGTTCTCCGTTTTTGCCGGTTTTTAACGGTTTCTAAACATGCGTTCCGCAGCCCCGCAGCGCTTCTCCCGCTAAAAGCCGATGGAACAGCCGCCATCCACCGTCAACACGCTGCCGTTTACAAATTTTGCGGCGCTGGAACATCTGCGATCACAGGATCGGAGCAAAAAAAGGGCGCGCCTTATGCCTGCCGCTCCTGCGGAAGCTCCTGCATGGCGCAAAGTATGCTGTCCTTATGCTCGTTGAGATACGCGTAGACCACGCGCTTGCGGACGATCCCGCCGTCCTTTCTAAGCGAATACAAGGCAATGTACACCGGCGCGTCCCGAAGCCTTTCCTTGACAAAGGGCAGGCTGGTTTCGCGTATCACCCGCTCCACATCCTCATCGGCGCAATGCTGCCGAAGATAGGACGCAACGCCCGCCTCGTTGTCGCCCACGCGGCTTTGTTCGCTGACGACCTCCTCGATATGCCCGCTTACCAGCGGCGTTGCCTCCCCGCTCTGCGCGTCGATGGTGAGGATGGATTCATAATCGATCCGCATCAGCGTCGCCGCGATCTGCTGGTTGCGCACAAGATCCGAAACGTCGCGCAGGATCGTGACCGCCTCTATATCGCCGCTATAGGGGTTTTCGATCAGCTCGTAGCTGCTTTCGTACCATACGGCGGCGCGGGTGGATCGATGCCGCACGCTGCCGCGCGCGACGCCCTGCTTGAAGCGTGCAAGCATCGTCTGCCGGTCGAAGGTCGCCTGATACGCCGCCTTCTGCGCGTCGTTGCCGATCTGCGCCCCTACCGCAAGCAGCGCTTCGTCCGCGGAGCAATCCCGCAGAAAATCATGCACCGCAGCGTCGGCGCTTTCCACGTCCACAACGGCATTTTTTGTGAGGTTGAGAAGCGCCACCGCCCTTTCGTTCTTGGAGAGCACCCGCTTTACCTTCAATAGATCCTCGTATCTGCGTTCGCGCTCGACCCG
The DNA here is from genome assembly GCA_030533005.1 of Clostridia bacterium. Classification (GTDB taxonomy): domain Bacteria; phylum Bacillota; class Clostridia; order Christensenellales; family CAG-138; genus JAQVRG01. The sequence continues at coordinate 37,459 of JAUNJX010000015.1, forward strand.
CTCGCTCTCATCGTTCATATAGCAGACATACGCCTCCACCCCGTTCCAGATGAGCGAACGAGCCTGCATGGAAACGTGGCGCCCCGCGTGGCTGAGCTTGTGCATTTCCTGATAATGGTCGCCGGGCAAGGCGCTTATATCCTCGTCCGACATGTGCGCGGCATTCCTCGGGATCAGGTCAAACAGATACGCGCCGTTGATGGCGGCGTTCTCCGGCACGCCCTCCAGCCGTCGCCACGCGGGATTGGCATAGAGTATCCTGCGGTTTTGCTTTTCCATGATGATGGCGGCGGTCGTGGAATCCTCGACGAGATTTTGATAAAGCGCCGCCTCGGCCGCCGGCTTTGTAAAGATGCCGTAGTAGATCTTGCCCTGCTTGTCCTCCCGTATCTTGGTGGCGGAAAATTCCACCCATACCATGCCGCCGTTCTTATGCTTGAGCCGGAAGGTCGTATTGATGGGGTCGCCGGAGATGGCCGCGGCGGACAGCTGCGCCCGCACGCCGGGCGCGTCGCCCTCATACACGGCCGTGCTGATCAGATCGCCCGTCAGCCACGTCTGGTATTCGTCCTCATCGATGCCGGTGAGCTTTGCCATGCCGTCGCTGGAATAGAGGGTCTCCAGCGTTTCCCCCATGCGGTAGATGACCACGCCGCCGGGTATGGCGTTGAGAAGCTCGTCCATCTTAAGGGCGTTTTCCAGCTCCTCCGTAACGTCGGTGGCCACGGCAAGCTGCACGGGCTCGCTCTCGCCGGGGAGCGAGGTGACGGAAACGCTGCTGCTCATCCAGCCCATGCTGCCGTCGCGGCGAAGCACGCGATAGCTGGTGGTAAAGGGGTGGCGCGTGCGGCTGCTCTTATCCGCCTCCGCCCTCACCCGTTCCCGATCCTCCGGGGCAATGCGATCGAGCACCCCGGGCACCTCCTCCTCAAACTGCGCCCTGGTATAGCCAAGCTGCTTGTAAAACTGATCGTTCGCAAACAGGAGCCTGGGGTTGTCAGCGTCAAATACGATGGCCGTAACGCCGCCCCGGATGTTGCCCATGATGGCTTGCAATTGTTCGGCATTGCGCTGCAGCGCCCGCTGCGCTTCCACAAGCTCGGTGACGTTGGTCACGGTGGCATAGAAAAGATACCTGTCCCCCGCGCGCGCGATCACGCGGACGGTAGAGCGGATGTAGATCGGCGTATCGATCCCGTACAGACCCACAGCGACCGTTTCGCACGTCGATTCGTCGCCCGTTTCTATGGCGCGGCGCATGTTCCCAAATAAAACCGCCTTATTCTCCTCGTCCATATAGTCCGTCGTGCGATACGCGTGGACGTCCGCGACGGACAGATGCGCGCCGAAGGTTTGAAGATATTTGTCGTTTACGCGAAGAAGCTCCTCCCTCCCGTCATGATACTCAAAGATGCACGCGCCGCCGACATAGCTGTTGAAGATGAGCGTATCCATGGATTTGGGATCCCAGAAGGCGTTGTTGTCAAGGTTTTCGACCGTTTCCAGCGCAAGGAGGCGTTCGCCCTTTGCATGACCCGCGATCATGCTTTCGTACGCGTCGGCGGGCATGGGCTTGGCGTAATAATAGCCCTGCACATAGCAGCAGCCGATGGATTTGAGGTAATCGGCCTGTTCCTTTGTTTCCACGCCCTCCGCGATCACCGACATGCCCAGCCACCTGCTCATGCGCACGATGGACTGGAGTATGTTGCCGCCGCGCTGGGAATCGCTCGCGCTCTCCAAAAAGCGCATGTCCAGCTTCAATATGGTGGCCGGCACGTCCTTGAGGGTGTTGAGCGAGGAATAGCCGCTGCCAAAGTCGTCGATCTCCACCTCAAAGCCAAGCGTTACCAAGCGTTTGACGATGGAAACGATCTGTGCCGTGGATTGGGCGAAGGCCGATTCGGTGATCTCAAGGCGCAAAAGGCTAATGGGTATGTCGTATTTTGCGATCAGCCCCGTAAGCGCGTCAATAAAGCCCTCATGAAACAGGTCGTGACGCGATATGTTTACCGAAACGGGCAGCGGCGCATAGCCCGCGTCCATCCATTTGCGAAGCAGCGCGCAGGACTGCGCCCAGACGAACTTATCCAGCGCATAGATAAAGCCGTTGCGCTCGAATACGGGAATAAACGCGCCGGGCGATATGATCCCCTTTTCCGGATGCCGCCAGCGCACCAGCGCCTCCGCGCCAATGAGCGCGCCCGTGGCATGGTTGTACTGCGGCTGGAACCATGTTTCAAACTGGCCGCCCGCAAGCGCGCCGTGCATCTGGGTGACGATCTCCTGCTCGCGCACGATGCGCTCGCGCATGGCGTCGTCATACCATGCGATGTGCAGGTCATACCGACCCTTCACGGAAAGCTTCGCCATAACGGCTCTGTCGTACATGGCGCTTGCGGTAAGCGAAAGATCGTCCACAAGATAATTCCCGACGCTGAACATGATCTGCTGGATCGTGCTGTCCGGTCTTTTCAGCCTTTGCTGCATCGCAAGCGAGCTTTCGGAGCCGGAAAAGCCGCGCGGATAGAGCGCTGCAAAGTTATCCGCCGCGATGCGGCAGCATATGCCGCCTTGCGGCTCTATGGCGCTTTTCAGGATGCCCGCGATGCTTTTTAACACCTCGTCGCCCTTGTCGTTGCCGTGCTGATCGTTGATGATCTTGAAGTTTTCCACGTCGAAGCAGGACATGACATAATAGCCGGGCGGCTGATTCCCGATCAGCTCCGCGGCGCGCAGAAAAAAGCCCTCGCGGTTATATACGCCCGTCAGGGAATCGCGCCGGAGGGAATTTGCAATGGCGGCCGTCTCACGCAGCTTGATGGTGTTATGAAGGGTGTTAAGCAGCAGCGCCGGCTTATACGGCTTTTCGACAAAGCCGTTGGCGCCTAAGGACAGCGCCATGATCTCCGCCTCCTCATCCTCCACGCCGGTAGCGACGATGACGGGTATCTGCGACCAGACGTCGTTGTCGCGCATGCGCCTCAACAGCTCGTAGCCGTCCATATCAGGCATGACGAGATCGGTTATAACGGCGGAGACAGACCGGGCGTGGCGACGGAGGAGCGCAAGCGCCTCCCCGCCGTTTGCGGCTTCGAGCACATGGTATTCCCCGCAGAGTATTTCCGCAAGAAGGACGCGGCTGAGTGTCGCATCCTCTACGATCAGTACGTTTCGTGCCATCCTTTTCATCCTCCCGGCAGGCTTTACAAGGGCTGTCAATAAAGAAAAAGCAGGTGAGAGCAGCAATCGCCTTGACATCCCTGTGCCACGCGCAACCGGCTGCCATGCCATGTATCAAACTATCCGCATGTCCGCTATGCAACAAAATGTGATAGAAACGTTAAAAATAATATACAGCAATTCCACGGCACAAGCAATGCAAATTTGCCGAAATTGCAAAATATTTACATATCTATGGTGTGTTTCTCTCTATTTTTATACAATTCTTTATACGATCATGCGCGCCGCTTGACTTTTTTGCGGGCACGCGTTATGCTCGTATCAATCAATCATACTTTTCATACTTTTTGTTTTGGAGGAGGCTTTTGCGATGGGGGAGCTTGACGGCAAGTACGCGTGGACGGTGAAGGTGGGGGAGAAGGGGCAGTTTGTGATCCCCAAGGAGGCGCGGGACATTTTCGGCATCAAGCCGGGCGACACCCTGATCGTGCTGGGCGATGTGGAAAGGGGCATCGCCATCCCGCCAAAGAACCTGTTTTCGGAGCTGACGCGCGTCATCTTTCCGGATGGGGCAAGGGACGCGGGGGAGTAAGCCTGCTTTTTGCTGCATGAGGACATTCAAAAAATCGGGTCGCCCGCGGGGGCGCCCGATTTTTGCATACACGGTTTCGCTATTTTGTGGCGTTTCTCAGCTTTTCGGCCGCGGCTTCCCGCTCGCGGCAAAGATCCGCCCACTTGGGCATTTTATCCAATCTTTCCGCGAGATCCTTCATGACCCCGGGTATATCGATGCGCTGGGGACAGACCTGCGCGCACGCGCCGCAGCCGACGCAGGCGGCGGGCTGCTTGTCCGCGGGCAGCGCGTCAAGGCGCATGGATACCGTGAAGGAGGGCGTGAAGCGAACGTCGTTATAGATCTGCATGAGCAGCGGAATATCAAGACCCATCGGACACCCATCGCAGCAATAGCGGCAGGCGGTACAGGGGATGGACTGGTGCATGCCATCGGCGATCGCGTAGAGCGCCTGCGTTTCCGCCTCGCTAAGCGGCGCTTCCTGCGTGAAGGTCTTGACGTTATCCTGCATCTGCTCCAAATTGGACATGCCGCTAAGCACCACCTTGACGTTGGGCAGCGCTTGCAGCCAGCGGAAGCCCCACGCGGGCGTGCTCTCTGCCGGGCGCAGCGCGTGAAGCGTCGCCTCCTCCGCGTCGGAGAGCTTGGCAAGCTTGCCGCCGCGTACGGGCTCCATGACCCAAACGGGGATGTTGCGCTCGGTCAAAAGCGCATATTTATCCTTGGCGTTTTGCAGCGTCCAATCCAAATAATTGAGCTGGATCTGACAAAACTCCATCTTGTCCCCGCAGGTATCCAGGAAGGAGCGCAGCATCTCTACGCCGCCGTGCGAGGAAAAGCCAAGATGCCGTATGCGGCCGTTTTTCTTTTGTTCGAGAAAGTAATCCAATATGCCCCAGCGGGGATCAAGATAGGTGCCTACGGAATTTTCGTAAACGTTGTGCAGCAGATAGAAATCGAAGTAGTCCACGCCGCACTTTTGCAGCTGCTCCTCAAAGATCGCTGCGGGATCGTAGGACGCGCTGATCTGATGCCCCGGATATTTATCCGCAAGGTAATAGGATTCGCGCGGATATTTCTTCAATACGCGGCCTATGACGGTCTCTGACAGGCCGCCGTGATACGGATACGCGGTGTCAAAATAGTTGACGCCGTGATCGATGGCGTATTGCACCATTTGTTCCACCTGCGCCTCGTCTATTTCGCCGTTTTGCGTGCCGGGCAAAAGCGGCAGCCGCATGGTGCCAAAGCCCAGCCGGGAAAGCTTCATCCCCTGAAAATCGCTGTATAGCATAGCTACGCCTCCTGTTCCGTTTTTCGTTCCGTGTCGTCAGGGTTTCTTCTGGATATAATACGGGCAATACGCGTTGTTAAAGAGAATGGAGCGCGGCTTGCTGCGCGGATACGGATACTGCGCGCAATATTCCAGGGACGCGTCGTTTTTATCCACGGTGCTCTCTGCCTGATAGACGCAATCCGCGCAAGCGATCAAAGCCCTGTCGGGCACGGCAGGCTCTGCGATGGATACATTCTTCTTGCGAAACGGGTTCATGGACGGCTCCTCACGCGCATAGCGTTCTTCACGGTTATAGTATGCCACAAATTGCTCCGGCGCGCAATGCGTGAAATGTTTTACCACAAAAACGGGATGAGCCTGTAGCGCACCTTCTTTTCATATGCGAGATACCCTTCCAGCCCTTGCTCCAAGACGGTCTCCTCGTTGCGGATGCGCCGGACGATGAGGATGGGGTAGCTAAGAAACACGAGAAGGGAGAGAAGCGAGCCCAGCACGAGCGGGATGGCCAGATACAGCAGGATGGTCGCTAGATACATGGGATGGCGCACGACGCCATACAGCCCCGTATCGACCACCTTCTGGTTTTCCTGCACCTCGACCGTCCTTGATAGATACGCGTTTTCGCGCATGACCTCCGCGTACAGGCCGTATGCGAACAGCAGCAGCATCGACGCAACAGCGACGAGCCAAGACGGCACATGCGTCCAAGCATAGCGAAAATCCAGGGCGGCGAGCACAAAGCCCACGATGAACACCACGGCGGAAAGGGCGACCACCCGCTTTTGCGCGGGCTGCTGCTCCTTACTGTTGAGGCGCTTTTCCAATAGCGCGGGCGCTTTTATACAAAGCACAACGCCAAGCAGCAGCATGGGGATGAATAAAAGCCCCATAAACAGCCACGCGTTCCAGTAATGCAGCGTGCCCGCCGGCAGGAACAGCAGCAGACCCACAAGCAGCAGGCCAAACAGAAATTTCAGCAGCGCTTCCATCATGAGCTTCTTTTTCATCATGAG
>JAUNJX010000071.1 GCA_030533005.1 Clostridia bacterium
CCGCGCCTACGCCTACGCCCACACCCGCGCCTACGCCCACAAGAGCGCCCAGCGACGGACGCGTCGGCAGATAAAAGGAGCTTCGCCCATGGCAAAAACGGTTCTTGTCACCGGCGCTTCCCGCGGCATAGGCCGCGCTTGCGCTTTCGCATTCGCAAAGGACGGCTATCGCGTCGGCGTCAATTTCCATACCCATTTTGCCGACGCCGAAAGCGTTGTGCGCGCTATTGTGCAGCAGGGCGGCGACGCTGTGTCTTTGCAGGCGGACGTCGCAGATCACGCGGCCGTTTCCTCTATGGTTCGCGCATTGGGGCGCGTGGACGTGCTCGTCAACAACGCGGGCGTCGCCTGTGACGGTCTGTTGCAGGATATTACGCCCGAGGTATGGGCGCGCACCTTTGCCGTCAACGTCAATGGCGCGTATTATTGCGCCCGATGTGTGCTGCCGCAGATGCTTTCCCGCCATGATGGCTGCATACTCAACGTATCCTCCATGTGGGGTCGCGTCGGCGCCGCCTGCGAGGTGCCCTACAGCGCCGCAAAAGCAGCCTTGATCGGCTTTACAAAGGCCTTGGCAAAGGAGGTCGGCCCCTCCGGCATCCGCGTCAACTGCGTAGCGCCCGGCGTGATCGACACCGCCATGAACGCCCATCATGCCGAGGCGACGCTATCCGCTCTCGCGCAGGATACGCCGCTTATGCGTCTGGGCACGCCGGCGGATGTGGCAAACGCGCTTGTGTTCCTCGCCTCGGATGGCGCGTCCTTCATCACGGGACAGGTGCTGGGCGTGGACGGCGGTTTTGTGATATAGCGGGACACTTCGTTTTTGACACGCAAAAAGAGACCGTCCTTTCGGACAGCCTCTCTTTTTTCGCCTTGAAAACGTCCGCTTACGCAGCCATCTTCTTCTTGTTCTTGAGGGTCTCGAAGCCTTCCTTGGCCAAGATCACGGCCAGCACGATCAGCACCAGCGCGATGACCAGCTGCAGGTAAGCGGCGAGGTCGCCCGTGCCGCCGACGATAGCCTGGAACTTGCCGATGATGGTGATGACCAGGGAGGTGATGGTAGCGATGAGCATGAATACCATCGGGAAAAGGAACATCTTGTTGTTCTTACCGATGTTGCCAAGCCATGCGGCCGCGGCGAGCAGGGCAAGACCAGCAAGCAGCTGGTTCGCAGCGCCGAACAGAGGCCAGATCTTGGCGTAACCGCCCATGCCCATGCCGATACCGATGATAACGGTGATCACGGTAGCAACATAGGGGTTTGCAAGGGTCTTGCGAATGCCGGTAAGATCCTCGACCTTTTCGCCTTCCTTAACGAAGAACTCCTGGAACATGTAACGGGCAAGACGGGTAGCGGTGTCCAGAGAGGTCAGGCAGAAAGCGGAAACGGCAAGGATAAGCAGCTGATAGGTGATGGACTCCGCGCCCGGCGCGAAGGTGCCGATCATCTTGGAAAGACCGCCGGCGAATACGACCGTCGGGGTGCCTTCGGGCATGGTGGAGCCGCCCTTTTCAAAGAGGTAGCCAACAGCCAGCAGCGCGATCACAGCCAGGCCGCACTCGATCAACATGCCGCCGTAACCGATCAGCTTGGCGTCGGATTCCTTGTTCAACTGCTTGGCAGTCGTACCGGAACCGACCAGAGAGTGGAAACCGGAGATAGCGCCGCAGGCCACGGTGATGAACAGCACCGGGAAAAGGGGCTGATTGGTCATGCTCTTGAAGCCGGTGAAGGCGGGCAGGTTCATGGTGGGGTTGGAACCGAACACGCCGATGACAGCTAAGATCATCATGCCGTAGAGCAGGAAGGAGGACAGGTAGTCACGCGGCTGGAGCAGAATCCAAACCGGGGTGACGGATGCGACCATGATGTACACACCAAGGAGGATCATCCAAGTGTTCTGCTTCATGTAGATGGGGAAGGTGCGGCCGAGCCAAATGATGACGCAAATCGCAACAACACCGATGATGGTGGAAACGCCCAGAGGCGCGTTCTTCCTGTATACCAAGAAACCAAAGATGATAGCGATAACGATGAAAAGGATGGAAATGGTCGCGGTCTGACCGTTGACCAGATTCGTTGCGCCCTCAGCGTTGAAGCCGTTGAAGGTACCCGCCACGATGGAGGCGAACGCCGCAACGACCAGCAAAAGGGTCAGGTAAGAGAACGCAAGGAAAAGCCTCTTTGCACGCTGGCCGATGTTGGTCTCGATAACGCTGCCGATGGACTGACCCTTATGACGGATCGACGCGAAGATCGCGGAGAAGTCCTGTACGGCGCCAAAGAAGATACCGCCGATGATGATCCACAGAAGCACGGGAACCCAACCGAAAACAGCAGCCTGAATGGGGCCGTTGATCGGGCCTGCGCCGGCGATGGAGGAGAAGTGATGGCCCAAAAGGACAGGCGCCTTTGCAGGCACATAGTCGTTGCCATCCTCCAGTTCATGTGCGGGCGTCACGACGGCGTCGTCGAGACCCCACTGCTTTGCACACCAAGAGCCATAGGTGAAATAGCCCACGATGAGCAGCGCAAAGCTGATGACGAGAATTAGAATTGCACTCATTTCGTTTTCTCCTTATAGATTTTATTTACAAACTTTCCCATTTCCCTGCCCTGATAGTTGGAAATGATCTTGCCCGAGCTCATCTCCAATGCCGTCAGGCGGGCGTTGGTCCAGCCGTAAAACGATAGCTTGAAGCTCTTATAATATTTAAAGCGCTTCATTTCCCTTGCGACGTCGTCGTCGATCTCATCGCAGAGCAACACACCCGTAATATAGGTGTACATATGCTGCTTGTCCGGCTTGATCAGGGACAAGCCAAGCTCCAGATAGTAATCGCGGATACGCGCCCAGGTCTCCATGTCCAGATGCTGCAGCGAAAAGAGGAAAATGTATTCATGCGAATGATGCGCCCACATCTGCGCCGAACGCACCAGCACATACTTCTCCACATAGCTGTGGAACGCGGCGGTAGCCTTATGAAGCCCCTCCAAGCCATCTTCCCGGGTGATATCATAGTATCCACTATAGGATTCCAGCAGCTTTTCCATCAACGCGTCGCGCGCGCTGCCGGTTGCTGCCAATCGTTCTTGTTCCAATGCGGTCTCCCTTGCGGATAAAGATTTTGGCGGATGAATAATATATCATTGTCACCCGTCACCGATATAATAACGCTATTGCACGCTTTTTACAAGCTTTTCTTTATATATTCTTTATTATCCTTGTCTGCTTTCCGTTAAAAAGCCTATTTTATCGCGGGTTATGCACTGCAATCGATAAAAAATATACGAATTGCATGCGCCTGACGGTGTAAATATGCAGCCGATTCTGTATATATTCAGTTTTTACGCCATTATATACGCTAAAAGTTGCATAAAAATTAGTTTTGCTATTGCATTTACAAAAAAAGCGTATTATAATACGCACCATAAACACGATTTGTTTTAGGAGGATATACATAATGAAGATCACAAAAACCATCCTTGCGAGCCTGCTCGCCGTACTGATGCTATGCGCCCTCACTGCCTGCGGCGCAAAGGTTCCCGCCAACACCGTGTTCTCTCTGGACGATCTGCCCGGCAAGACCATCGGCGTGCAGCTTGGCACCACCGGCGACATCTACGCTTCCGATTACGAGTCCGAAGGCTCCACCATCGACCGTTACAACAAGGGCGCTGACGCCGTGCAGGCGCTCAAGCAGGGCAAGCTCGACTGCGTCATCATCGATTCCGAGCCCGCCAAGGTCTTTGTCTCCAAGAACAGCGACCTGACCATCCTTGACGAGCCCTTCGCGCTGGAAGAATACGCCATCTGCGTAGCCAAAGAAAATGCGGAGCTTACCGCCAGCATCAACGGCGCGCTCGCCACCTTAAAGGCGGACGGGACGCTGGAGAACATCACCAAGAACTATATCGGCGAGGCTGCCGGCCAGACCCCTTATACCTCCACCAACGCCGATTTCTCCAACGGCACCCTGATCATGGCCACCAATGCGGAGTTCCCTCCCTACGAGTTTAAAGAGGGCGACAAGATCACCGGTATCGATGTGGACATGGCGCAGGCCGTTGCCGATCAGCTCAAGATGGAGCTGAAGATCGAGGATATGGCGTTTGATTCCATCATCGCGGCCGTGCAGAGCGGCAAGGCGAGCATCGGCGTCGCCGGCATGACCATCACCGAGGATCGTCTCAAGAACATCGACTTCACCGATTCCTACACCACTGCGACGCAGGTCGTCATCGTCCGCGCCAAGTAAGCTGCGCTTCTCCCGTAACTGCTGCCCAGCGGCAGCAGTTACTTTCTTATTTATAATGGACAGAAAGACAGTTTGGGTATGGAAAGCATAAAACAACAGTTCATCGACAACTTTATCACGAACGACCGCTGGCACTATCTATGGAACGGCTTGGGCGTGACCCTAAAGATCGCCGTTTTCGCCGTCATATTCGGCATCATCCTAGGCGCGCTGGTCGCCATCGTCCGCTCTGCGCACGATAAAACGGGCAAGTTCAAAATTCTCAACTGGTTCTGTAAGCTTTACACCACCGTGATTCGCGGCACGCCTATGGTGTTGCAGCTGCTCATCATGTACTTCGTGGTGTTTGCGACCGTAGGGGTCAGCAAGGTGTTTGTGGCAATCGTTGCTTTCTCGCTCAATTCGGGCGCGTATGTATCCGAAATATTCCGTTCCGGCATCATGAGCGTCGATTCCGGGCAGGAGGAAGCCGGGCGCAGCCTTGGCTTGTCCTACGGGCAGACCATGTGGTACATCATCATCCCGCAGGCGTTTAAAAACGTGCTGCCCGCACTTGCCAACGAATTCATCACGCTGCTCAAGGAAACCTCGGTTTCTGGCTATATCGCGCTGACCGATCTTACCAAGGGCGGCGATATCATCCGCAGCCAGACCTACGACGCGTTCATGCCGCTCATCGGCGTGGCGCTGGTTTATCTGGCTATGGTATGCCTGCTCTCGGCAGGGGTTACCAAACTGGAAGGGAGGCTGCGCAGCAATGAACGATAAGATCCTCATCAACGTACAAAATCTTGCCAAGCATTACGGCGCGCTGCACGCGTTGGACGGCATCACCACCTCCATTCACGAGGGGGAGGTCGTGGTGGTCATCGGCCCCTCCGGCTCCGGCAAATCCACCTTCCTGCGTTCGCTGAACCTGTTGGAAAAGCCCACCTCCGGCACGATCCTCGTTGACGGCGTGGACATTACCGACCCAAAGACGAACATCGACGTGCACCGCCGCAAGATGGGCATGGTCTTTCAGCAGTTCAATCTGTTTCCCCATATGACGGTGCTCAAAAACATGACGCTGGCGCCCGTAAAGCTTCTCAAGCTTTCCGAAAAGGAAGCGGCGGCGCGCGCCATGGAGTATCTTGGCCGCGTGGGTCTTGCGGATCGTGCCGACACCTATCCCGCCATGCTTTCCGGCGGGCAAAAGCAGCGTGTCGCCATCGTGCGCGCCCTGTGCATGAACCCTGAGGTCATGCTCTTTGACGAGCCCACCTCCGCGCTCGATCCCGAGATGGTCGGCGAGGTGCTGGACGTGATGAAGAAGCTTGCACAGGAGGGCATGACCATGGTCGTCGTCACGCACGAGATGGGCTTTGCCCGCGAGGTTGGCGAGCGCATGATCTTTATGGACGAAGGAAAGATGGTGGAGGAGGGTACGCCCACGGCCATCTTCGATCACCCGCAAAGCGAACGGTTACAAGCTTTCTTAGCAAAGGTGCTCTAACATGCAAGCATGAAAAAAGGACGCGTCCGTCTTTCGGGCGCGTCCTTTGCTTTGTTCAGCCATCCGGATCATGCGGCCAAATCCTGATCGTCACAAAGTGCATCCAGCTCCATGATCGCATCCATCACTGTACGCGTGATGCGTTTGACATAGTCCGCATCGCGGAAATCCTTCATGCCGCTTGCCTTTAAAAGCTCCAAATAGCCGAAATCCGTCGTGCCGTAGGAGGTGAACAGCAGATAGGTATCGATCGCCGCCTGCCGATCCGTCTGCGCCTGATCCCAGATATCCAGCGCCGTAAGCGCGGAGGTCGCATAGCTGATATAGTACATGGGCGACGAGAAGGTGTGCGGCACATACATCCATGCATAGTCGTGATCCGCCTCATGCGTTACGCCGTAGCTTTCCGCGATCATGTAGTAAGCCTGATTCCACTGCTCCAGCGTTTCGTCGGGATGGGCGTAGGCGTACTGCTGAAATTCATCGTGCATGCAGCCGCCGACGACGGAATAAAGCAGGTTGTTCAAATGATTCGCCCGCACGGCGGGGCCGCGCGCCGCGCCGAATATCTCATCATAGTACGCGTCATAGAGCATTTCAAGACCCTGCGAATTTACCTCGGCAATATCGAAGCTTTCCGTATAGGTCAGCTCATGGGGATTGGGCACATAATGGTACTGCGTGAAATGGCCGAATTCATGCACCAGATCCGTAAAGGTCGAGGCCGAATCCTCATAACACATATTATAAATGAAGGGGCAGTCATATGCGGGCAGCGCGGTCGTGAAGCCGCCGTCGATCTCGTCCTCGCTCAACGTCAGATAGCAAAGGTCATATTTCTTCATATAGGCAAAGGAGTCGTAAAGCTCAGAGGATAGCTCCGCCGCGTATTTGCCAAGATAGCGCATCGCTTCCTTGGGGGTTATGTCGTTGCCGATATTGCCATAGGTCGCAGCGTCGCTGTCCGCGATCTGCGTATAATAGCGTTTGCCGACGTTCTCCTTAACCGCCGCGTGGAATGCCTGCGCATCCTCCTTGGTGTAATCCCGTCCGTACGCTTCCGCATACATATAGTCCACATAGGAATCATACCCTGCTTCCTTGGCCTGCTCCGTGCGTATGGCGACAAGCTCCTGATAAATGCCGCCCGCCGTCAGGTTAAGCTCCGCCTCAAGCGCGCCATAGATGCGTTTGTTCTCCTCCGGCGTGAGATCCTGCGCGTTCATATAGCTCTCATAATCCCACACGACGCCATCGATCTGCACGGATACGTTCATGTTGACCATGAGGCGCTCGTAGTCCGTAACGAGCTCATCCTCCTCCTTGGAAAGCTGCCGCGACCGTTCCGTGATATCCTCGTGATCCAAGTACGCCTTGATCTCCTCCGGCTGCAAATGGGCGCGCAGCGCAACGCCGTTCTGTGTTTGCAGCACGTCGCGCACAGCCCTGCATATGGCGTCCGCCACATCGATATAGAGCTGCATGGTATACACCTGCTCCGCCTTGACCTCATCGTCGTTGGGCGATTGATGGTAACGTATATCCGCAAGGGAATGCAGCGTGGAGATCGTTGACATTTCCTTTATAAGCTTTTCGTACAGCTCCACAAGCTTCCTGCCCGCCTCATCATCCTTGGAAAGCGCGCGAAAAGCGTCTATGTCCGCATAAAGCTGCGTCGGATCATAGTGCGTATACTTCATATCGGCGTAGCGGGTCGTGCCAAAGGAATCCTTGATAAAAAAGCGGGTCTCCCGCGGGGCTGCACACCCCGCGAAAAGAAACGCCGCCAATACAAATGCCAAAGCTGCCGCCGCCCTGTGCAAACGGCGGCCTTGTGCTGTTTTTTTCTTCATCATGCTTGTTCTATGGTCAAAATGTCCGCAAAGCCTGTCACATCGAACACTTCCATGATGGTTTCGTTGACATGGCGCACCACCATGCCGCCCTGCTTTGCCATGCGCTTTTGCGCGGCGAGCAGCACGCGCAGCCCGGCGGAGGAAATGTACACAAGATCCGCAAAATCCAGCACCAGCATTTCTATACCGTCCAAGCTGTCGCTCAGCGCCGTCTCAAGCTGCGGCGCTGTCACCGTATCCAGCCGTCCCTCCAATGCCAAGGTCAGCGTGGCGCCATCCGCCGTTTTGTTGATCGTCATAGTTTTTTTCTCCTTTTATACGCTTGATTTTTACGTTTATGCTT
>JAUNJX010000072.1 GCA_030533005.1 Clostridia bacterium
GTACCTGTTTGCCCGCAAGGCCGCCGCGCTGGCGGCGCCGGGCATGGCGCTGATGAGGGCGGAGAATTTCGGGCAGAAGGCTAAGACGATCGCAAAATACGCGGCGATGCGGATCACGCGGGGATCGTACACGCGGGAGAGCGCGAGCACGCCGGTGTTTTCGCCATACGTCGTATTGGCGGGCGCGCCGAAAAGGGACGCGACGGACGTGGCGATACCGTCGCCCAAGAGCGTCCGATGCAGGCCGGGATCCTTCAGATAATTGCGCTCACAGGTGGAGCTGATGGCACAGACATCGCCGATATGCTCTACCATGGTGGCAAGCGCTATGGGCACGATGGTCACGATGGAGGAGATGATAAGCCCCCCGTCCGCCTTGCCGATCAGGGAGAACACCGTGTTGCTCCACTGCACGGGCAGGCCAAGCCACGCGGCCTCCTTCACGGCGGAAAAATCGACGTTGCCCGTGAGCGCAGCCACCGCATAGGAAGCGATAACGCCCAGCAGGATGGGGATGATCTTGATCATCCCCTTGCCCCAAATGTTGCAGATGATGATGGTGATGATGGCAACGAGCGCGATCCACCAGTTGGACGCGCAGCTATCCACCGCCGTTTTGGAAAGCGTCAGCCCGATACAAATGATGATGGGGCCCGTCACGATGGGCGGGAAATAGCGCATGACCTTTTTAGGGCCAAATGCCTTAAAAAGCCCCGCGAGGATCGCGTAGAGGAAGCCCGTCATGGCTACACCCAGACACGCATACGGCAACAGCTCCGGCTCGCCGTTTGGCGCAATGGCCCAGTAGCCCGCTAAGAACGCGAAGGAGGAGCCCAGGAACGCGGGCACCTTGCCCTTTGCGAGCAGATGGAAAATGAGCGTGCCCAGACCCGCAAAAAGCAGCGTCGCCGAAACGCTCAGACCCGTAAGCGCGGGCACGAGCACCGTTGCGCCAAACATGGCGAAAAGATGCTGGAAGCCCAACACCAGCATGCGGGGCGCGCCCAGCTCGCGCGCGTCATAGATTGGTTCCTTGCCGATTTGTCCGTCTTTCATAATGACCTCCTGCTAAATCTGTATTTTTGAAACGGTTATAAAAAAATACCCCTCCCGAAAACGGAAGGGGTATCTATATCCCAATTCGATCGCCATATTTGCATTTGACCAAAGTTACCCGCATCGTCCTTTACGCCTTTCATCTCGATTTACGCCTTCGCTACTTTACCACAACCCATTGTGGTTGTAAAGGGCTTTTTGCGTCGCGCGCCGTCATTTTTCCGCCGCCAACGACGCGTCGTCCTGCACGCTGATGTAAAGGGCGGGCGGCGCCGTCGTTTCGTCCGCATAGGCGCGAAGGCAGAAGCCGTCTATGGTCTTTTCCTGTCTCTTTTCCGTTTCCACCGTGAGAAGCGCATAGTAAGCAAGGTCATAAGCATCCGCCTCTGTCAGCCGGCCGGCGGGATCCATGGCGCGGATCAGAACGGGCAATATGTCAGAAAGCCATGCCATCTGTGCTTCAAAGTATTCCTTACGCTTTGCGTAAAGGCGGTTTTCGAGTATGGTGGCGTCCACCGCAGGGTTTGGAGGCAAAACGGGCATTTGGGTGGTCAGCGTCATGGCGTTGAGCAGATATCCCTCCAGCTCAAGGCGTATCGTAATCGCTGGCAGATCGCCGTTATGCAGAATGTAGCAGCCCATCCCTTGCTCGTTGTAATCCAAGCCCTGTATCCCATCCTCAAAAGCGCCCAAATAAGCTGTTTCAAGGGTAGGCGAAGGCACGGCCTCCTCTATGGCGGCAGCGTCCTTTCCAAAGCCGGAGCCGCCAAAGAAATAGAGCGCGCAGCACGAAAGGATCGTCACGATCGTGATCAGCGCAGCGCCGGTGAACTTCGCGCGCGCCTCCCGCTCCTCTTTCATTCGTCCCTCTCCTCGTCTAAAAGCCGGTCAAGCCATGCGTCCATTTCCGCGGCGGGCACATCACAGCCCGCTTTGATGAGGGCGCGTTTAAAATAGCCGGGCAGCGGCGCGCGAAAGGTCATGCTCTCTCCGGTGCGCGGATGCGCAAGGCGCAATCGGCAGGCATGCAGCGCCTGACCCTCCAAGCCCAGCTTGGGCTTTTGTGCGCCATACACCGTATCCCCGGCCACAGGATGATGCAAGCTTGCCATATGCACGCGTATCTGATGGGTGCGACCCGTTTCCAAATTCGCCCGCACCAATGTAAACTCCCCAAAGCGGGCAAGCGTGCGCCAATGGGTGATTGCCTCGCGCCCGTCCGGCACGATGGCCATTTTCTTTCGATCCTTTGGATGCCTGCCGATGGGCGCGTTCACCGTACCCTCGTCCTCGCGGATGTTCTGCTCCACGATCGTTACATAGGTGCGTCCCGCCGCGTGCGTTTTCATTTGCGCCGCAAGCGCATTGTGCGCCTGATCGTTCTTGGCGACCACGATAAGCCCAGAGGTCATTTTATCGATCCTGTGCACGATGCCGGGCCGCAAAACGCCGCCCACGCCCGAAAGATCGGTAAGATGAAACAGCAGGGCGTTGACGAGCGTCCCGCTCTCGCTGCCGGGCGCAGGATGCACCACCATGCCCTGCGGCTTATCGATCACGGCGATATCGCTATCCTCATATACGATAGTCAGGGGTATGTTTTCGGCCTCTACCTCCATCGCCACGGGCTGGGGCACGCAGATGCATACCGCGTCGCCCACGTTCAGCTTGCAATTGGCCTTTGCGACCTTACCGTTGACCGTCACGCCGCCGTCGGATAAAACCCCCTGCATGCGGGAGCGCGTTTCCCCGCTTGCGCGGGCGCAAAACACATCCAGCCGTTCCCCCTTCTGATCGGCAACGGCGTGAAGGCAGTCCTCCTCTTGCAGCAGCACATTCAATCTTCGTCCTCCTCAAGGCTTTCCTGTTTCACGGAAACGATGGGTACGGTCTTTGTATCCCCATCGACGTCCTGCGTTCGGGGCGCATCTTCCTCCGCATCGTCCTGCGCGGCTTTGGGCTTGTCCTCAAAAAGATATTTGCCCTTAAAGAACATCAGATCGAGAAACAGCAGCGCGGAGCCCACGCAGATCGCGCTGTCCGCCACGTTGAACACGGCGAAATTGATGCACACGGCATAGAACATGTCCCGCACATAGCCAAGATACGCCCTGTCGATAAAATTGCCCAGTGCGCCGCCCACGATCAGCGCCAAAGAAAAGCGCAGCAAAAAATGCAGCTTGCCCCGTTCCTTAAACAGGAACACAGCAATCGCCACGCACACGATCACCGTGACAATCAGAAAATACACCCGCCCGTTTTGGAGCATGCCAAAGGCCGCGCCGCGATTTTCCACATAGCTTAGATGAAAGATATCCTGAATGAGCGGATAGGTGTTGTCCGGCAGCGTAGTAAGCCAGTCCGCAGCGATGATCTTGCTGCCCTGATCCAGCATCAGTATGACCAGTATGACGACGATTTCAAGCATGTTGGTTCCAGTTCCTCTCGTTGTACGATTCTAATTGGTATACATATACCACTTTTCTATATCTCTGAAAAGATAGGGCTCGCGCAGAGTTCCCATCCCCCCCAGCTCCGCCGAATGGATAACGCTGTTGAACCTGTAATACAGCACGATGCAGGGAAGCTCCTCCACAAACTGCAATTGCAGCGCGAAGGCGGCGCTTACATAAGCGGCTTCATCGCCCGCGCGCAGGAGGTTGGATAAAAGATGCTCCATGGCGGCGTCCGCATACAGCCCCTTGTTGAGCTTGCCCGTGGCGTTGATCAGCGCCCCTATGTCGCCGTTTCGCCCAAAGCGCACGCCCATGAGCGCCAGATCATAATCGCCCGTGTTAAGCCTTTGCAGAAATTCGCAATTGGGATCGCTCAGCGAATACTGCGCGGGAACGACGTCCACCACCACGCCCAGCGCGCCAAGCTGTTCGGCGATCATATCGGCCGCGGTGCTTCGCACGGTCTCACTTCCCGTACAGACCAGCAAGCGCAGGGAAAAGGTATCCGTAAACGCGCCCTCCCGATCCAGCACGCCGTCCTCATCCACATCCGTCCAGCCCGTTTCCGTAAGCAGCTGCGCCGCCATCACTGGATCGTAATCATAGACCTTGGATTTGCTCTCGTAGAGCCATGCGTCCGGCGCTATGGGCACGTCGCACGCCTGCGCGCGGTTCATATAGACGTTGGTGATGATGCTGCTTCGATCCAACGCATAGGCGATAGCCTGCCGCACGCGCACATCCGCAAGATCCGTGTTTCTGTGGTTGACAAGCAGCAGCTCCACCGCATCCGTCATGATGTCCGCTACCACCGTCTCGCCCTCGGCGCGGTACTTGCCCACCGCCACATTGGAAGTGGCGACCATATTGAGCTGCCCCGCGTCGTAGGAGGCGAGGGCTGTATCGTTGCTGCCGCGTTCAAAAAAGCTGATACGCTGGATATAGGGCGTCTGCTTCCACCAGTTCTCGTTGACGATCAGGCTCACGCTCGTATTGGCGATCTGATCCACCTTATAGGGGCCCGTGCCGATGGCGCGCGCGCCGGGCATAAGATCGTAATCGGCGCGGACGACGGGGAAGTCCAGCACAAAGAGCGAGGGTATCCCCGCCTGCTTCATGGTGATTCTGAGCGTCGTATCGTCCACGGCCTCCATGCTCTCTATGCCGGATACGCTATAGGCAAAATAGGACGCTTCGCCATAGCTCAATATCTTCTCATAGCTAAACACCACATCCGCGGCCTTGAGCCGTTCCGCCGCGTCGTCGTGCCAGCGAGCCTGCCGCAGCTTGAAGGTCCATACGCGCCCCGCCGTGTCGCTTTCCCAATGCTCCGCAAGGGACGCCGTGATCTTGCCCGCGTTATCGAGCCTGATCAGCGACTCATAGATCAGGGAGTAAAAGCCCAGCATCTCCTCCGTCGTGACGTTGAAGGGGTCGTTGATCTGGACGTTGGCGGGCATGGGCAGCCTAAGCTCGCCGCCCTGTATCGGCTGCGGGGCGGGCGTGGGCGTGGGCAGCACGATGGGGGCAGCCTGCTGCTGCTCCTCGGTCGTTCCGCAAGCCCCCAAAGCCGCCATACAGCATGCCAGCACGCACAAAAGCGCGGTTTTAAGAAAGGTCTTTTTCATATAGCGTCTCATACATTTCTCTTGCCTGTAAAATCTTGTCCACATACCGCTCCGTTTCCGCAAAGGGGATGCGGGAGAGCGTGCCTTGCGGCGATATTTCCGCGTCGGCAAGCCATTTGTCCAAATTACCCGGGCCCGCGTTATAGGCGATGAGGGCAAGCTTGGTATCCCCCTGATATTTATCCAGCAGATACCTTAGATACCAGCAGCCAAAGGCGATGTTCGTTTCGGGATCGACAAGCCTGCGCGTTTTGAAATCCGCTTCCTCCTCACCCGTGATCTTGCTGTAGATCCACGCGCCCGTTTCCGGCATGATCTGCATCAGACCCATAGCGCCCTTTGGCGACACGGCGTCAGGCCGGTTATGGCTCTCCACATGGATGACCGCCGCAATGAGGGAGGGCGGCAGGTCGTAGGTCTTTGCATTGTCCTGAATCTCTCTGGAATAAGGGAGCTTATAGATTTTTGTCTGCACGATGCGATCCACAAAATACGCCCCGGCAATGAAGCAGGCGGTCACTACCAGCGCGGCTAATATCAGCAGCGCTATGCGTTTAGGCTTTGCCAAAGATCGTCCACCTTTCCGTATAATTCCCCCAGCGTACCGTCGTTACGGATGATCACGTCCGCACGCCGCCTTTTTTCTTCGTCGCATAGCTGTGCGCGCAGCCTTGCTATGGCCTGCGCTTGCGTCAAGCCGTTTCGGCGCATCAGCCGCGCCATGCGAACGTCCTCGGGCGCGTCCACCATCCACACCGCATCCATATCCCGATCCATGCCCGTTTCCATCAAAAGCGGCACGTCGTACACGACGCACGGTTCGCCGCTTTCCCGCTCCATCTCCCGCATGCGCGCGCGTATCAAGGGATGCAATATGCCGTTTAGCGTTTTTAGCCTTGCCGGATCGGAAAACACGATATCCCCCAGCGCCGCGCGATCCAGGCTTCCGTCCGCGCGCAGCACGTCCGCGCCAAACGCCGCTGCGATGCTTGCAAGCGCGGGCAGACCAGCCGCCGTCACCTCGTGGGAAATTTCGTCCGCGTCGATCACAAAAGCGCCCAAGGCGCGCAGCCGCGCCGTCACGGTGCTTTTACCCGACGCTATGGAGCCTGTAAGCCCGATGCGCGTCATTTGGCGTCGTACCAGCTATAGCCGGTCTCCACATCCGCAATGAGCGGCACATCCAACTCAATAATATGCTGCATACGATCCTTTAGGATGGCTTTTACCGTTTCTACCTCTTGTTCCGGCGTATCCACGATCAGCTCGTCGTGCACCTGCAGGATAAGGCGCGCCTGCAGCCCCGCCTCCCGCAGCGCGTCGTACACGCGCACCATAGCAAGCTTGATAATATCCGCGGCCGTTCCCTGTATGGGCATATTGAGCGCCACGCGCTCGCCGAAGGCGCGCGTATTGAAGTTGCCGGAGCGAATCTCTGGAAGCTCCCGCCGCCTCCCCATGAGCGTGCGCACAAAGCCCTGCGCCTTGCCCTCCTCCACGCTTTTTTTCATATACGCCTGCACGCCGGGATAGCGCGCAAGATACATCTGTATGTATTCCCCCGCCGTTTTGCGGGAAATGCCCAGGTTGCGCGCAAGCCCAAAGTCGCTGATGCCGTAGACGATACCAAAGTTGACGGCCTTTGCAGCGCTGCGCTGCTGCTTTGTCACATCCTTAAGCGGCACGCCAAACACCTCGCTCGCCGTGCGGGTATGGATATCGTCGCCCGCGTTGAAGGCGTCGATCATGCCCTTATCGCCGCTCATATGCGCAAGCAGCCTAAGCTCGATCTGGGAATAGTCCGCGTCCACGAGCATACAGCCCGGGCTTGCCACAAACGCGCGGCGAATCTCCCTGCCCAGCTCCGTGCGTACGGGTATGTTCTGTAAATTGGGCTCGGTGCTGGATATGCGGCCGGTGGCCGTCACGTTCTGGTTAAAGCTGGTGTGTATGCGCTTGTCGCCCTGCGCAGCTTTTGCCATCAGCGCGTCCACAAAGGTACTCTTGAGCTTGCACAAGAACCTGTATTCCATCACCAACGGCACGATGGGGTGCATATCCTGCAGCTTTTCCATGACCTCGGCGTCAGTGGAATAGCCGGATTTTGTCTTTTTCTGCACGGGCAGCTTGAGCGTTTCAAAGAGCACCGTACCAAGCTGCTTGGGCGAGAGTATGTTGAAGGGCTCGCCCGCCAGCTCGAATATCTCCTTTTCGATGGCGCTTACGCGCGTGCCAAACTGTTCGCTAAGCCCTTGCAGCTGTTTTGCGTCCACGGCAAAGCCCGCCTGTTCCATCGTAAAGAGCACATGGGAAAGGGGCAGCTCCATATCCCGATACAGCGCGGTCAGCCCCTGCGTTTGCATCTCTTTTTCCATCGTGTCCCGTAGGGCGAAAAGCACAGCGGCGCCCGGCTGCGCATGCAGCAGCTCCCCGCAAAGGGACGAAAGGGAATCCGTAGGATGCAGGGCGTGCAAAAGATAATCCGCCAGCATCGCGTCAAATTCCACGCCCGCTAAGGCTATGCCGTGTCTGGCCAAGGTATGTTCCATGGCCTTTGCGTCAAAGAGAAGCTTTTGGCACGCCGCATCCTCCAACGCGTCACGCAGCGCCAGATATACGCCCGCCGCGTCCAAGCCCGCATCCAGCAGCGTCGCTTCCAGCACCATCGCGTATTGCTTGCCTGCGTCCGCCGCCACATAGAGCGTGTCGCCCAAATAGAGCGCCATGCGCTTTGTTTTTTTGACGGCCGCCGCCACCTCCAGAAGCCCCGCCGCGGCCCGCACCGGGACGGTCTCACTGTCT
>JAUNJX010000073.1 GCA_030533005.1 Clostridia bacterium
ATCCTGTTCCATGGCCGTATTATAGCATGGCGGCCAAGGGCGCGCAACGCGGAAACACAATCCGGTCAATTGTTTTTAGTTCCCCCGGCTGGCGGCGCTTTTATCACAAGCACCTCTCCTTTACGATTCCTGTGGCGGCACAAATTCCAACAGGTCGCCGATCTCGCATTCCAACACCGTGCATATCCTTGCAGCACGTCGATATCCAGCCCGCTTATTCATTGTTGCAATAGTGATTGATCTGCGATCTTTGCATTTCGGCGCGATGGCTCAACTTGTTTTTGCTCATACCCGCTGCCTTAATCAGTTCATTCAGCTTAATATGGATGGTTCCGTAGCGCTCCATGCCGTCACTCCCCTTCCACGTCAAGCAAATCCTCATAAGACACATGCAAAACCTTCGCAATGATTTTAAGCTCAATATCCGTTACAAACCGCTTCCCGCTTTCGATACGCTGCACGGCGTTTTTATCGACGTCCAGCCCTTCGATTTGCAGCATATCGGAAAAGGCTTTTTGCGACGGTCTATTCGTCAAAGACTCTCTATATCGCTTTACCTTTTGACCGCAAATGTTGTTGGAGCCGTCTACAGCTTTGTTCTTATACATGACCTCTTGCCCTCCGAATGACATTTACTGATTGTCATATATGAGAGCATATGCTATACTTATCAATATTTTGACACTCACCAAATGTCAGCTCGAAATAAAGACAAGTGCATAAGGAACATGAAAAGATGAACAGGATTTTTAACGCAAAAAAGGCGATCCGTCAGATCGCCTTACAGGAGGGCGTGCCCGTTGAGGAAGTCCGCAAACAAATGCAGCTGCATCGCACACCACGTTGACGCGGGCATTGACCCCTTTGCGTAAAAAACGCCTCTAATTCCTCAACTTAAACGTCTTTGGCGCAAGGCGATAGGCCAAGATAAACGCCACGATCGCATATAGGATGCAAAATGCGGAAATGGCGCTGCCAAAGAGCAGCGTGGGTAGCTGAAACCGGATCGCCGAATAGCAGACGATATAGGTGATCCAGTTTACGATGCCGTAGGTCGCGCTCTTGCTCTCCAAATTCACGTTGTAGGGCTGCAAAAGGTAATACATCACCATGTGATGCACCGAAAAGAACACGGACATGGCGATGATGGACACGAACAGCACCACATAATTGAGTGGCTCCGCCGTGCCGCCCGAAGCATACAGCAGCAGCGGCAGTCCAAGCGCTATGACCCCGGCGGGCAGGAGATTGATGGCAATGACGTATTTGAGCCGCTCCACAAACAAGGCGAGGATCGCCTTGGGCTGCCGGTAAAAGCGGTAGGTCAGCATGCTGTGATCGCAGTTCATAAACATGGCCTGCGTGACGGTCTTGCCGCAGTTGATGAGGTACATGACGAAAAGAAAATACGGAAGGTAGGTCAAAAGCAGCATGTTCACATCCGCCCGCGCCCCCGGAAACATGTAGAGCGCGACGGCGGACGCCGCAAAGAAAAGAGCCGCGATAAAGGCGATGCGCTTGGCGGCGCGCGTCAATATCTTCGCGTGCCGCTTCATGAAAAGCTCGTTGAAATAGGGATAGCCGCTCTTGTTGCTCGTCTGCGTAAAATCGGCGGTGATCCGCTTTTGCATGGCAAGCTGCTGCGCGGCGCCCTCGCTGTCGCCGCCATAATTCGCAAGGATGCTTTCGGGGCGGAGCAGCGCCTTATAAATGGGCCGGTACGCCTCAAAGCGCAGGATATAGCGCAGCGCAAAGGCGGCGGGCACGAGTAGTACAGCGGTCACTATCCAAAACACCCTTTCGCTGCACGCATAGCCCAAATAGGGCGGCGCCATGGCCGCGAGAAAAAACAACGCGGCGCATGCGTATTTCATCAGCGTCGGCTTGTTTTCGTTAAACGTCTTGTCCAATTTTTCACAGTCGGCAAGGCTCTTGGCCGTAAACAAGATCTTTACGGCAACCACATAGACGGGCACGGCAAGGCAGGTCACGAGCGATGCGCCTGCGAGCGACCCAAACAGCAGGGAAAAGGCTAAAAAGCCGATCAGCATCTTGAGCAGGAAATAGAAATAATTCGCCAGCGTATACCGCTTGGCGTCCATGCGCATGATGCATATGGCATAGAATTTATCCTTGGTGGGATCGAATATCTGCGTGTTTAGGAAGCCGCCGATCAAGGTGAGAAACAGCAGCATATGGGCGTAGCTGTCGCCCGACGCCGCCCGCATGCCCTGCGCCAACGTATAGATGGCGAGAAGATAGAGCGCCTTGCCCAAAAAAACCGAGCAAAGCTCCCACATGCCGCTAAGGATATTGGCAAACAGCTTGAGACCCCGGCTTGCGTACAGCGAGGCGGGCAGCAGCCGTTTGACAAGCGGTATCCCCTTGAGCGACCAAATGATGCCGTTGGTCTTATAGGTGTTGCGCAGGCGAAAGGAGATGGCGAAGGCTTCAAGCATCCCCTTCACCTCGCAGCGCGGAGATAATCCTGTCCTTGAAGGCGGCGTTGTCCATATCCGCCTTGTCGATCGCCTGTAGCACGCCGCCATTCAAGATCACGATCTCATCGCACAGATCCAGCGCAAGCTCCATGATGTGCGTGGAGAAGATGATGATATGCTCGTCCTTCCTATGGCGCAGAAGCTGCTTCATCTCGTCGGCCACCACCACGTCAAAGGAGGTAAGCGGTTCGTCCAGCAGCAATATGCCGGGATCGGCAATAAAGTTCACCAGCATCTGCATCTTGTTCTTCATGCCGTGGGAATAGTCCTTAATCAGCCTGTCCCTGTCCTCCGGCTCGATACCCACAAGGTCGAAATACGCGTCGATGGTCTTGCCGTCCTTGATCCTGTCCTTGTTGATGTCGATGAAAAACTTCAAAAACTCCCGTCCCGTCAAAAACTCCGGCACCACGGGCGTGGAAAGCACATAGCCGATGTCCGCGGCGCGCACCGCCCGGCGGACGCCATCCTCCTCGATGGCAAACGTGCCGCCCGAAACGGGCAGATCCTCATTGATGCAGTTGAACAGCGTGGTCTTGCCCGCGCCGTTTCGGCCGAGCAGCCCATAGATTTTGCCGCTCTCAAAGGTGAAATCGACGTCTTTTAGAACCGCCTTCTTATCAAAGCTCTTGGATACATGCTCGACCAACAGCTTCATATGTCGCCTTCGCGCGTCCTGCGCGACCGTTTCTTGTGCCTGCATAAGCCTTCCTTTTTTCATGTCTTCTATTATAGATAATAAACGTTATTATAGTTTGTCCGCGTTTTTGTGTCAACGCGCGCGCAGCCGCCCGCACCCTTCTGCGCGCTTGCGGCAAATACACGCGCAATATCCGACTATATATTTCCCTGTTGACAATATGGATAAAGGAGCCTATAATGCACCCAGTAAGAAATCAGATGGAAGAAAGGAGACCAACGCCATGAAGAACAGCAGCCTTATCGCCTGTGTGACAGCCGTTGCCTCCATCTTCTCCTTTACCGGCATGGCTCGCTTTTTTGCGGGTCTGTTTTGCTATTATTACCGTTTTTATGGCAAAAGCGAATATGGCCGGCTAGATCGTCTGCTTCTTGCGTAACGCCCGTTTCGGGCGACCAACCTTGTGATAAAGGCAGCACCGTTTAGTCGGGGCTGCCTTTTCATATTTCATCTGACAAAGGAGAAAAACACCATGAAAACCACCAAGAGAATCCTATCCATCCTTCTGATCGCCGCCCTGCTTTGCACCCTGATGGGCTGCGCCCAGACTGCGCCCGTCCAAAGCGAAGCCCCCGCCCAGAGCGAAGCGCCTGCGGAAGCGCCCGCACAAGCCAAAGTCTATAAGGTCGGCATCCTCCAGCAGCTGGAGCATCAGGCGCTGGACGCCGCCACCGAAGGCTTTGAGGATGCGCTCAGAGAGCTATTGGGCGAGGGCGGCGTGGAGTTCGATTACCAGAACGCGCAGAACGACCCCACCAACTGCGCCACCATCGCCACGAAGTTCGTCAACGACGATGTTGATCTGATCATGGCAAACGCCACCACCGCGCTGCAGGCCGCCTCCGCAGCAACCGGCGATATCCCCATCGTGGGCACCTCCATCACGGATTACGTTTCCGCCGGTGTTGTGGATTCCAACGATGCACCCGGGCGCAACGTGACCGGCGCTTCCGACCTTGCGCCCATCGACCAGCAGGTAGAGCTGCTTGCATCGCTTTGTCCCGATGCGAAAACCGTCGGCATCCTCTACTGCTCCGCCGAAGCGAACTCGGTATTCCAAGCCGATACTGCAAAGCCCGCGCTGGAGGCCAAGGGTCTTGCCGTCAACGTCTACACCGTGTCCGATTCCAACGACATTCAGGCGGTCGTGACCAAGACCGTCTCCGAGGTGGACGCCATCTACATCCCCACCGATAACACGCTGGCCGACAGCATGGAGATCGTCAAGAACCTCACCGTCCCCGCCGGTATCCCCGTCATCGCGGGCGAGGAGAACATGTGCGCCGCCGGCGGCCTTGCCACCCTTTCCATCAGCTACTACTCCATGGGGCACTCCGCGGGCGAAATGGCGTATGAGCTACTCGTAAACGGCGCGAACCCCGCAACCACCCCCATCCGCTATGCGGAGGAGGTCACGCTTAAGTACAACGCCGAGATCGCGGAACTTATCGGCTGGGCCATTCCTGAGGGCATGACCGCCATCGGCGAATGAGCAACAATACGACAA
The DNA here is from genome assembly GCA_030533005.1 of Clostridia bacterium. Classification (GTDB taxonomy): domain Bacteria; phylum Bacillota; class Clostridia; order Christensenellales; family CAG-138; genus JAQVRG01. The sequence goes on from JAUNJX010000073.1 coordinate 4,709, forward strand.
ACGGGAGAATGAACCAATGAATCTCAACGCACTCATCGCCGCCCTGCCCGGCTCCGTCGCCCAAGGTGTTATATGGGGCATCATGGCCATCGGCGTGTACATCACCTACAAGGTGCTGGACTATGCCGACCTCACCGTGGACGGCAGCCTTGCTACGGGCGGCGCCGTGGCCGTGATGCTGATGCTCGCGGGCACAAACCCTTACGTCGCGCTGCTTTGCGCCATGCTTGCGGGTATGCTCGCGGGTCTGGCGACGGGGCTTTTGCACACGGCGCTGGGCATCCCCGCCATCCTTTCGGGGATACTCACGCAGCTGGCGCTGTATTCCATCAACATGCGCATCATGGGCAAGTCTAACCAGGCCGTAAGCGTAGACAAGATGGAGCTGATCGTCAGCATGCGCTACATCCCGCGCACCATACTCGTGGCGGGTCTGTTTGCGGCGGTGATGATCGGCGCGCTGTATTGGTTCTTTGGCACGGAGCGCGGATGCAGCATCCGCGCCACCGGCTGCAACGCGAGCATGGCGCGCGCGCAGGGCATCAATACCGCCGCCAACAAGGTGATCGCGCTGATGCTTTCCAATGGCATGGTCGCCATGGCGGGCGCGCTCTACGCCCAGTATCAGGGCAGCGCGGATGTCAAAATGGGGCAGGGCGCCATCGTCATCGGCCTTGCGGCGGTGATCATCGGCGAGGTGATCTTCGGCAAGCGCGCTAAAAACTTCGCTCTTAAAATGCTCAGTGCCGTCGCGGGCGCTATCGTATACTTCATCGTGATCGCGCTGGTATTGCAGCTTGGCTTAAGCACGACCGACCTCAAGCTGTTCTCCGCCGTCACGGTAGCCGTATTCCTTGCGATCCCGCATCTGAAACAAACCTACAGCCACAGGCCGCAGAAAGGAAAGTTGCATGCTTGAGCTTAATCATATTTCCAAAACCTTTAACGCCGGTACCGTCAACGAGAAAACCGCGCTCAACGACCTCTCCCTCACCCTCAAGGACGGCGAATTCGTCACCGTCATCGGTGGCAACGGGGCGGGTAAATCCACCATGCTAAACGCCGTTGCGGGCGTATGGCCGCTTGACGCGGGCAGCGTGCGCATCGACGGCGTGGACGTCACACGCCTTCCCGAGCACAGGCGGGCGGCGTATTTGGGTCGCGTCTTTCAGGACCCCATGACCGGCACCGCCGCCTCCATGGGCATTGAAGAAAATCTTGCCCTTGCATATCGCCGCGGGCAAAGGCGCACCCTTCGCTGGGGCATCACCAATAAGGAACGGACGCTGTACCGCGAGCTGCTCTCCACCCTCGGTCTCGGCCTGGAGGATCGGCTGGGCGCCAAGGTGGGTCTGCTCTCCGGCGGGCAGCGGCAGGCGCTGACACTGCTTATGGCCACGCTCCAAAAACCCAGACTGTTGCTGTTGGACGAGCACACCGCAGCGCTTGACCCCAAGACCGCCCAGAAGGTATTGGAGCTTTCCGACCGTGTCGTGTCGGAAAACCGCCTCACCACCATGATGGTCACGCACAACATGCGGGACGCCATCGCGCACGGCGACCGGCTGATCATGATGCATGAAGGAAATATCGCTTTGGACATTGCGGGGGACGCGAAAAAGCGTTTGACCGTAGAAGGGCTGCTTTGGCAGTTTGAAAAGGCCAGCGGCACCGCCTTTGCAAACGACCGGGCGCTGCTTGCCTGAAACGTGCCCTCCCGCCGCCCCAACATCATAGATAAAGGAGAATACTGACATGAAACTAAAAAAATGTTTCGCTTTACTGTTCCTGATCGTGGGTTTTCTTACCGTATTGGAGTTCGTCTTTGTGCGCGGCATGTTCACATGGCTCATCGCCGTAGCCGCGAGCATCCTCGCAGGCGGCGCCAATATACTGCTTTGCCTTCGCAACAGGCAGTGGATGGACGCGGCGCTGTATCTGCTGGCAACCGTCGCGCTTTGCATGGGGTATCTTGTCATCGCGGGATAAGTCCCCTTGCCATTCATTGCAAAATCAACCGGGTTCCACAAAAGGATCCGGTTGATTTTTTGCTTGTTGTTTCGCTTTGCATATAGCCGCTACATGCGATATTCCCGCACCCAATCCAGCAGCCCCTCGTATTGCAGGTCTAATAATATCATTGTTTGTTTTGAGGAATGAGTAAAGGGACTCCTTCGAGTCCCCAGCGATGCCGTTAGCAATAGAACGCTGCCCATTATAACTGTTTTTTGATCTCATCCTCTATTGCGATTACGATGGTAGACATGGGGATATCCAATGCGACGCTCATCCGATAAAGCGTTTCAAGCGTGGGTTTTCTATTTCCGTTCTCGATGGCGCTTAAATGAGAGCGCCCCATACCACATAGCCCGCTGAGAACCTCTTGCGTCATTCCTTTATTTGTCCTAAATCCGGCTATAACCTTACCAACGATAGCCGCATTGAGCTGTGGTTGAAACATAGTTTTACACTCCAAGCACAGTGTAACCTATTGTTCCTTCCTTTCTGACTACATATGTTGACACATGTCATCATATGTGGTACTTTTTAGCATATACATGAAAAGAGGAGCGTAAAATGGCCGGGGACGATTATTCTATTATTTTATGGAAGCCGCCATATGAAAAACCGGAAGATGGAAGTTCTGTACTTCTAAAACTAGCCGATCAAGAATGTGGCATTATTTGTTCCGATGCCGCATATGAAAACGGCAAATTCATTTATGTATATAACACTACTCGTCACATGGAGTTTAATAGCGAAGAAATCTTGGGCTGAAGCTACTTCCCTTATGACGAAAGAAATTGACCTGCCATCCAATACGCCACGGTCAATTTGTTTGCATTTTGATTTGCGCACAACAACACGACTGCTTGCTGTATGGGTAAAGGGACTCGCCCGGCGGCACTGGGGCAGTGCCGCCGCCAGCCCGGGGAACTAAAAAACAATTCACTGGATTGTTTTTTCCTCGCTCCGCTCGGACGTTCCCTTCGAGTCCCTCCATTAAAACCGCTCCATAAAAATAACCCCCATAGGGGGCTATTTTTATGGAGCGGGTAAAGGGACTCG
>JAUNJX010000016.1 GCA_030533005.1 Clostridia bacterium
GCGAATTGCGCCGCCCGAAGGGCAAGCAAGTATGCCGATGTGAGCCGGAGGAATCTCCTCGTCTCCACTGTATAAGAATGTTGATATTGATCGAATACTGGCGCTCTTTCTTTAATATCGAAAGTGCAAAGCATGTATGCTATACTGTAAATTAGGTATTTTATGAGAGCATTGCGCAAAATTTGCCGCTCCACAGATTAGGACAAGGACGGAACGCCGATTTTGAAAAAGACCTTTATCTATGCGCTTCGGCACAGCCTGCCGATTTTCATCAGCTTCATTCCGGTCGGGATTGCCTACGGTGTGCTCATGCAAAATGCCGGTTATGATTTTATTTGGACCGGCGCGTGCAGTATCTTCGTTTTGGCGGGCTCTTTGCAATTCCTTATGATCACATTTTTCGCGGGTGGCGTTTCATTGATAACGGTTGCCGTGATGGCGCTGCTGCTCAACAGCCGCCACATCTTCTACGGCCTCTCGTTCATTGAAAAGTTCCGCAGCTTTGGCGCATGGCGCTTCTTTCTCATCTACAGCCTGACCGATGAAAACTATTCCCTGCACTGCGCGTACAAGCATGAAGATGGAATAAATGAAAAATATGCTTATGTTTTCTCTGCGGCTCTGACCGTTTTTTACTGGATTGCCTTGAGTATGCTCGGCGCGCTTATCGGCTCGTTCATTCCCTTCGATATCGCGGGCATAGATTTTGCGCTTACCGCGCTTTTTATCGTCATACTGCTCGATCAAATGAAAGGCGCGCCCAACCGCCTGCCCGCCGTGATCGCCTTTGCTTCCAGCGTCGTCTGCATCCTTATTTTCGGCGCGGATAGCTTTATCCTTCCGTCGCTCATCATCACGGTCGCTTTGCTTACCCTTTTAAGAAGCCGCATCGAGGCTCCCCGCCAAGAACAGGAGGATAGTTAATGGTAATTTCCACTGCGCAATCCATTCTCATTATCGCCGTATGCGCCGCATGCACCCTAGCGGAGCGCGCCTTGCCCTTCGTCGTTTTTCGCGGACGTGAGGTTCCGCAGCTTGTCAGATATCTCGGGAAGGTTCTCCCCATGGCCATCATGGCGACGCTCGTTGTGTATTGTCTTCGAGATATCAGCTTTGCGTCCGCGCCTTCCTTTGCACCGCGTCTTATCGCCGTAGGCGTCACCGCTGCGCTGCATCTTTGGCGCCGCAACACGCTGTTGAGCATCTTTGGCGGAACCGCAGCCTATATGCTCCTTGTGCAGCTTGTGTTCTAAGGCCCGACCCTTTCGTTCCAGTGGCGCTTTGCGCGGGAATGGTATATTAAGTGCGCCTTAGTCGCCTATGGGGCGTACAAGCGGGGAAACGCTCATCTTTGCCCAGTCGTATTGGGACATATACTTTCCCGTGTAGCGATTGACCGCGGCGGGGTCGCCGTTTAGAAAATCATAGTAGTCGCAGTCCATCGCATCCGCACGCACGGCGTAAGCCTCGCCCTCTTGCAACAGCACATCCTGCGCACCGATCTCAGCAAGCAAACGGGTTAGCTCTGCTATGGCGCTGCCAAAGCCGCTTCCCAGCGCTTCCCCAAGCACGGCCGTAACCTCCTCCACGCTGACCTTTGCGCCCTTACGGTCGATCAGATAAGCGAACAGCGCCTTGGCGCCGCCGTTTGCAAAGCGCAGCGGCGCGCCGTTAAAGAACACCTCAAAATTGCCGAAGCACTGCACGTTTAGGCGCTGTGCCTGGGCTGCCTCTGCGGGGAGATTGCGCAGATGGTGAAGCTCCGCCAGCACCTTGGTGACGGTGGCGGGCTTCATCATATAGCCGCTGGGCCGTATGGCGATGGCGTCCAGCGCGTAGCGGGAAAAGCCCGTCACAAAAATGATGTTGACGTTGGGGCAGAGATCCTTGACGTGCTTGGCAAGCTCCAGCCCGTTCATATTGGGCATTTCAATGTCCAAAAACGCCACATCCGGCACAAAATCGCCCGCTTGCAGGGTCGAAAGCAGTACATCCGTGCGCTCAAAGCGCATGATGTTCGCATCCGGCGCGGCTTCGGAAATGGCGCGCACCAGTATATTGAGGGCGGAGCGTTCGTCGTCTATAGCCAGTATGTTCATGCTGTAGCCTCCTTCGGTAGTTTGATTTTTACGCAGGTGCCCTTGCCGGGCGTGCTTTCTATCAACAGCTCGCCGCCGCACATGCTTTGAAGCCGGCCGCGCACATTGCTGATGCCGATATGGGAGCGTCCGTCGTTTTTCACGGCCTCGGTATCAAAGCCTACGCCGTCGTCCGTAACGCTGATATAGAAGGCGCTTTCATCCTCCCAGGAAGCAATGGCCACGGTGCCGCCCTCCACCTTGGACATCACGCCGTAGCGCACGGCGTTTTCCGTCAGCGGCTGCAGCGTAAGCGTGGGAAGGGTAAAATCCGTGGTCTGGATATCATAGGTCATGTTGAGGCGTTCGTTAAAACGAAGCTTTTCCAAATACAGATAGTTTTGCACATGCACAAGCTCCTGTGAAAAGGGGATGGGAGCAGCGGCATTGATGGAATCAAGGTTGCTGCGCAAAAATTCCGAAAAATGCGCGGTGGCCTCCTCCGCCTCGGGCGCCTTGCCGTGGCAAAGATCCTGCACGACGCAAAGGGCGTTGTATAGAAAATGCGGCTGGATCTGGCTAAGCATGATAGCGATGCGGTTGTTGGTCAGCTCGTTTTCCAGACGCAGTGCGGAAAGGCGCTGCGCCTGTATCTGCTCCTGCTGGACATTGATGTAGACCATCAGCAGGGACAATGCCGCAAACGGCCAGATCAGCGAAAGGCCGTAGCCGTAGATGGAGAGCTGCAGCAACGTGCCTATAAAGGGAAGGATCATAAAGCCCGCAATATAGCCGCAGCGGCGCCTTCGCACCTTATCCTTGGCGGTAAAGCAGGCGCGAAGGGCGATAAGAAGGGCAACGCCCAGATACACATAATAGATCGCGGAATGAAAATCGAAATACACGCCGCGCTGATAAAGATTATCGGCGTCGACGGAATAGACCCAGCCCGTCCAAAGATTGACGAGCAGCAAAAGAAGCGCTACGGCCATGGGGATATGGTAAAGAGGCATGCGCCGCCACAGCTGTTCCTTCGTACGCCCCGTCCAGTATCCTGTATAAACGAGGAACAGAAAGCAGAAGGGCGCTTGCAGCACATAATAGCCTAAATTGATCAGAATATTGACGGAGCGCACATAGGGCGCAGTGGAACCGTTGATGACCCAAAAGGAGATATCGAACAGCAGTATGGCGCCCGTAAGCAGCAGCATGCCGTTAAAAAGGCGCTGGCTTAGATCCCGCGCGGCTTCCCTGCGGCCACCGAAAAAAATGATGGCAACGATAACGACGCCGATCAGATCGATGACAACATTGTAATTTGTAAGCATAACACGCCCTACCTGCTATATATGCGTATATTCTACCATAAAGGCCGTGTGCTTTACTACCTTGTTATGCAAAAAATCTCATGATTCAATTCAATAAACGTCATTTTCTATTAGAAAAAAAACCTTTCACATTAGAAACGCCCGTTTTATATGTGTACATAGAGACGCCTCAATCCGTATTTTGCCGCAGGCTCTCTAATATTTTGCTTTTGAATTGCTTGCGCCCGGTGACGTTGAGCTTAGCGTAGCAGGCCGTGGCGTGCTTTTTGACGGTAGACTCGCTGATATAGAGCCGTTGGGCGATCTCGGCATTGGAAAAGCCAAAGCAGAGCAGCACGCCCACGTCGCTTTCGCGCACGGACAGGCCAAGCCCGCGCAGGATATCCCGCAGCGCGTCCGCGTCGGCGGGGCGAATGGGACGCGTGGTTTTCTCCGCCTCCGGCTCGTCAGCCGCGCCCGCTTTCACCAGCACATACAGCAAAAACCCGTAAAAGATGGGGCGCAGGCTCATGGCGAGGACGTAAGGATCAAAAGCCCGGCTTTTTGAAAGCGCGGAAAAGAAGAAAAGGAACGCGGAAAGGTAGCCCGCGATCATGGCGTTGTAGGCAACGCGGCCGCGAAGGGCTTGCAGGGAAACGCCCTTTCGCCAGCCCGCGGCAGACAAAAGCAGCGTGCCGCACAAAACCGCGGCAGCCATCTTTCCATCAAAAAGGAAAGTAAAATCAAAACGCGCCAGCCGCAAAAACACCAGCACATAAACGCACAGCGCAACGCCCGTGTACAACGTTTCCCTGCCCGCGCCTTGCGGCACGGGCAGGAAACGGCGCTGGCTTCTCTTTTCCGGTTCCGGCTTTTGCATAACCCTATGCTTCCGACGCCAGCAGCTTCTTTTCGATCACGGCCTGCACAGGTAAAAGCAGGATGCAGGCGGCGCAGGCATAAAGCGGCGTAAGGATCGCTACGGCAAGATTGGGGCCGAGGGTTGTAAGCGAGGTGGTGTTCATCAATATGATGATGAAGGTGGCAAGCGTCCAGAACAGGCCGCTGTAAAGCAGGAGCGTGCGGCAAAGCTTCAACGCGGTGACGGCCTGCTTCATTTCCAGCGCGCTGCTTTGCCGATTGCGGGAGAATGCGATGGAAAAAGCATGGCACATATCCTTAAGGGAACCTGCAAGCGCGAGGATGGGAAGCGTCAGCACGAGGAGCAAGGCAAAGGATGCCGCATCAAAAAAGGCAAACATAAAGTATGTCCTCCCAATCGAATCAAAATCTTGTGATCACGGTCAAATTATAGTGGTATTTGGCGATATTGGCAATGCTACCCGGGTGGAAAAAACGGTACACCTTATATTTTTCGCCATTGGTTGACGCTGAACGTCGATTGTGGTACAGTGTGATTGTCTCAAATGAGACAATCCAAAAGAATGCTTACGGAGGCGCACATGCAGCGGCAGATCAGCGCGTTTTTACAAACCTTGCCCTTGTTCGCGGGCGTGCCGGCGTCGGTGACCGACGCGATTCCCGAAATGACGGGCTTTTGCATGCGCGAATTCCCCGCGGAGACCTATGTGACGCAAAGCGGGGATACGGCGCGGCAGCTCGGCATTCTCATGGCGGGCACGGCGGAGGTGGAAAAGAACGTCCAAAGCGGCTCCATGCTCATGAACGTGCTGCAAAAGGGCGATCTGACGGGTGCTGCCACCCTTTTTACGGCAAACGCGGCGGCTGTCAACGCCCTTTATACGCGCACGGGCTGCACGCTGCTGTTTTTTTCCGAGATGCTGTTCACCTCTCTCATGCGGGAAAACTGGGCTTTGGCCGAAAACTACATGCGCTATCTTACCGGGCGCGTCCACTTCTTGACCCGGCGCATCGAGAGCATTTCCTCGCCCAGCGCGTCGGATAAGCTCTATGCGCATGTGCGCCAGAACGCGATCGGGGGGGTGTTCCGCCCGCAGCGCTCCATGTCGGCGCTGGCGACGACGCTTTCCTTAAGCCGCGCGTCCCTCTACCGCGCCATCGACGAATTGCAGGCGGCGGGGCTGATCCAATGTGAAAACAAAACCATACGAATTTTATAGGAGGCTTTTATCATGAAAAAAATCTTTGCCATACTCTTAGTTATGTCGCTGCTTCTAGGCGCGCTCTCCGGCTGCGCCCAAACGCCCCAAACGCCCCAAGCGCCTCTCAACGTCGCCACGCTCAAGGGTCCTACGGGCATGGGTATGACGCAGATGATGCAGGACGACGGCACAAAATACAGCTTCACCCTCTCCTCCGCCCCCGACGAGGTAACCGCCATGGTGATCTCCAAGCAGGTGGACATCGCCGCCGTGCCCGTCAATCTGGCCGCCGTGCTCTATAATAAGCTGGAAGGGGATGTGCGCATCATTGCCGCCTCCACGCTGGGCGTGCTGTATGTATTGGAAAACGGGGAGAGCGTGCAAAGCTTCTCCGACCTTGCGGGCAAGACGCTTTACGCCACGGGTCAAGCCTCCACGCCGGAATACATCCTGCAATACCTGCTGGAGCAAAACGGCATAGCTGACAGCGTGCAGGTGGAATATAAGGCCGAGCACAGCGAGCTTACGGCGCTCATGGCTTCGGGCGAGGCGACGCTTGGCATGCTGCCCGAGCCCAATGTGACGGCGGCCATGGCGAAAAACGCCGATCTGCGCATCGCGCTTGACCTCACGGAAGAATGGAACAAGGCGACGCAGGCGGACATGGTGCAAAGCGCCATCATCTGCCGCGCGTCCTACTATGACGCGCATAAGCAGGAGGTCGAAGCGTTTTTGAAGGATTACGCGGCCTCCGTAAGCTTCGTGAACAGCAGCGTCGCAGAGGCTGCGGCGCAGATGGAGACGCTTGGCATCGTGCCCGCCGCGGCGATCGGTGAAAAGGCCATCCCCAACTGCCATATCGTATGCTTGACCGGCGAGGATATGCACACTGCCGTATCCGCGATGCTAGACGTATTGCATACCGCCAACCCCAAGAGCGTAGGCGGCAAGCTCCCCGGCGAGGATCTCTATGCGGCCTAGGCTTCAAAACCTTTCCCGCGCCCTGCTTGTGGGGGCATTCTGGATCGCGCTGTGGCAGCTTGCGGCCATGGCCGTGGGCAGCGCGCTGCTGCTGCCGGGGCCTTGGGATACGCTAAGGACGCTTGCAAGCCTTATGGGAACCGCCGCGTTCTGGAAAACCGTCGGCATGACGCTGCTGCGCGTGGGAACGGGATATATATTGGGCGCGGTGATCGGCACGACAGTCGGTGTGCTGACCGCCGCCTCCCCTTTTCTTCGCACGCTGCTCTCCCCCCTTCGCACCGTGGCAAAATCCACCCCCGTCACCTCCTTTATCATACTGGTGCTGCTGTGGTTAAGCGCCACGGTAACGCCTGTGCTGATCGTGTTTATCATGGTAACGCCCATGTTTTGGGCGACGACCTATCAAGGCGTCGTCTCCGCCGACGCGCAGCTCTTGGAGATGGCGGCGGTATTTCATCTGGGGCGCAAAAAGACGCTGCGGCATGTGTATCTGCCCCATATCCTGCCCCAGTATATAGCAAGCAGCACGACCGCCCTAGGCTTCGCGTGGAAATCCGGCGTGGCGGCGGAGGTCATCGCAGCCCCCGCCTTTTCCATCGGGCGCAGCATCATAGAAAGCAAGCTGTATGTGGAAACGCCCATGCTTTTTGCGTGGACGATGGCTGTGATCCTGCTTTCGGTGGGCTTGGAAAAGCTGATCGTAGCACTGCTTCGGAGGGTCAAGGCATGATAGAGCTATCTAACGTTACGCTGGGCTATGCGCACAAGACGGTGCTGCAAAGCCTCACCTTTACCTTCCCCGAACGGGGCGTTGTCGGCGTGCTTGGATCGTCGGGTGTAGGGAAAACCACGCTTTTTAAGCTCCTGCTCGGCCGTATCCAGCCCGATTCCGGCAGGGTATCCGGCCTTGCGGGCAAGCGTGTTTCGGTCGTTTTTCAGGAGGACAGGCTGCTTTCACACCTTAGCGCGCTGGAGAACGTGACGCTGGTCAACGACGGGCGGGACGCGCTGCCCTGGCTTTCGGCCATGCAATTGCGGGAGGTGGCAAACGAACCGATATCCGCCCTCTCCGGCGGCATGCAGCGGCGCGTGGCCATCGCCCGGGCACTGCATTACGGTGGAGATATACTGCTGCTGGACGAGCCGTTTAAGGGGCTTGACGATGCGCTGCGAGAAAGCATCCTGCCCGCGATCAAGCAAGCCTTTCCGCTTATCATCGTCGCCCTGCACGAGCAGCACGAGGCAAGAGCCTTCGGCTGCGACACGGTATTGACGCTGCATTGATGCAAAAAGCCCTTGCTTTTTCAAGCGAGGGCTTTTTGATAACCGGGTGCGCGAAAGGGTCTGCGCTGCTTCATGCAGCCTTACGGAAGCTGCTGAGGCTAAAGTCCACCTCAATGACGTTGCCCGCCTTATGCTGCGCCTCGCGGGGCAGGCAGGCCGCTATGCAGGACGTGAACAGGCCGGCAAAGGCCAGCGTGGTGAGGCCATAGGCCGCCGCGCCCTCGGTTGCCCAAAGGTAGGCGAAGGTGGCCATAGTGACGATGCTGATCCATGCGAATGCGCCGTAGATGCTGTTGGTGTTTTTCATATGCTTATCCTCATATCGGTTATTTTTTGTTTGCAGCTTTCCTTTGCTGCAAGCGCATTGTATAATGAAACTATGATGAAGTAAAGTTACATAACGTCATAATAAAATGTAGTAATACTAAATAATGAGGTGTGCATATGGACACAGCACGGTATAGGGCGTTTTTGAGCGCCGTGGAAACGGGCAGCTTTACCAAGGCGGCAGAGGCGCTGCGCTATACGCCGTCCGGCGTGTGCCAGCTGGTCAACGCGCTGGAAAAGGAGCTGGGGCTTACGCTGCTTGTACGCGACAAGCGCGGCGTAACGCTTACGCACAACGGGGCTGAGGTGCTGCCCGCCGTGCGCGCGCTGCTTTTGGAGGAGGAACGCCTTCACCAGCTCGCGGCGGGTCTGAACGGGCTTACCCTGGGACGCATCACCATTGGCGCGTATTCCAGCGTTTCCACGCATTGGCTGCCCGCCATCATCAAGGGCTTTCAAGAGATCTATCCCAACGTCGAGATCCATTTGATGGAGGGCATCCATCAGGAGATCGACGCGTGGCTGGCGGAAAAAAAGATCGATATGGCCTTCTATAGCTTCAAAACGCCCATGAAACACAAATGGATACCCTTGGCGGAGGATCCCATGATCGCCGTACTGCCTATGGATCACCCCTTGGCGGGAGAAAAGGCGTACCCCCTGTCCTATTGCCAGCGGGAGCGCTTCATCATGCCGGGTTTGGGCATGGACGCGGATGTGGAGGCGCTGTTTCGCGCCAACCATCTTTCCCCGCGGATCGGCTTTTCCACGCTGGAGACCTTTTCCACCCTTGCCATGATCGAGCAGGGGCTTGGCATGACCATCACCAATGCGCTGATCACCAAGAAGTGGGAGGGCAACGTCGCGCGCCTGCCCCTTGATCCGCCCCAGTCCATCACGCTGGGGATCGCTTTGCAGTCGCTCAAAAAAGCCTCCCCCGCCGTCCGCCGCTTCGTCGATTATGCGGTGGAAAGGCTGCGCAGGCCGGAGGCGACGGCAAAAGAAGCAACCGTGTGATCGCTGCATTTGGCAAAATTTACCTGCTGACTGCGCCAAAGCCGGTACGATAGAATCAAGGAGGAAATATCCGTGATTTAGGAGGAAAAGGCGTGGAGCAGAAAAACGTATTCGGCTATGTGCGCGTGTCTACCAAGGAACAAAACGAGGATCGGCAGCTGATCGCCATGAGCGAATTCGGCGTACGCGATCAAAACATATTTATGGACAAGCTCTCTGGCAAGGATTTTGTCAGCCGCCCCGCCTACCAAAAGCTGCTCAAGCGCCTAAAGCCGGGCGATACGATGGTGATCAAAAGCATCGACAGGCTGGGGCGAAACTATGAGGAGATCATGGAGCAATGGCGCGTCATCACCAAGGAGCGGCAGGCGGCGATCGTGGTGATCGATATTCCGATGCTGGATACGAGGCAAAAAGACCGCGATCTTACGGGCACCTTCATCGCGGATCTGGTTTTGCAGATATTGTCCTATGTGGCGCAGACCGAACGCGAGATGAACCGGCAGCGGCAGGCGGAGGGTATCGCGGCCGCGCACCGAAAGGGCGTCAGGTTCGGGCGGCCGCCCAAGGCGCGCCCCGCGTGCTTTCCCGAAGTGTACGCGGCGTGGCGGTGCGGCGAGCTTTCCGCACGCGGCGCAGCCTCGCTGCTGGGCGTGGCGCACAAGACCTTTTTAAGCTGGGCAAAAAGCATGAAATGATCCATGTTGGGGGGAAAGGCAGGGAATTTTCACCAGCCGAAAAATGCGGCAAAGCATCTCGACGGGCATTTTGCATGATTCATCAAAATCGCTAAATTTCCTTATAAACAAATATAACATAGGTTTTGCATGATTACAATGTATTGCAGGGAAAACTGGATAGTAATTCCTGCCTTATTCGCCAAAATCCTTTTCTCCAAATAATTGCGGAAGCGAAAGAAACAGAATGGGCAAGACAGTCGAAAGGCTGCTCACGCAAAACCAAGGATCGAAACGGGTTGCAGGGCAGCCGGTTGCAAAGCTATGGACGCTGCTGCGAATCATCGCAGCGGCGGCATTAGCTTTTTCCGCTTTCATGTTTGTGCGCTCTTATGCGGCGCTTTCCAAAGCCATGGAGACGGAGCACGTCGCGGCGGAAACCCATAAGGCTTTGACGGGCACGGTCGTATTCTCCGTTTTGACCGTTTTGCTTGTAGCGCTCGCCGCCGTGATGCTTGCACGCTTCTACATGCAGCGCGATAAGCGGCGCGGGCGCGAGGCGATGGCGGTGGAAGCCAAAAGCGACTTTTTTTCCAAAATGAGCCATGATATGCGCACGCCGCTCAACGCCGTGATCGGCTTGCAGGCGCTTGCGCTGGATACCGACGATATGCAAACGGTCAAGTCATACCTGCGCGAATCCCAGACGGCGTCCAATTATCTTTTGAGCATCATCAACGATGTGCTGGATATGAGCCGCATCGAAAGCGGCAAGCTCACGCTTTCCAGCATGCCCTTTGACCTCGAGGAGCTTCTTGCGCAGATCAAGCCCATCGTCGCGTCCATGGCGGCGGAAAGGAACCTGTGCTTCGCCGTGGACACGGACGAGCCGTTTGAAACCGCGTATATAGGCGATGCGGTGCGTATCAAGCAGGTGCTGATGAATCTGCTCAACAACGCTGTAAAATTCACCAAGGAGGGCAAGGTCGCGCTGTGCATACAGCATGCGGCCAAGGCCGGCGGGCAGGATGGCATAACCATCAAGGTCAGCGATACGGGCGTAGGCATGAGCGCTGATTTTTTGCAGCGCATATTCAAGCCCTTTGAACAGGAACGCTCCGATTATACGCAGCAATTCGTAGGCAGCGGCCTGGGGCTTGCCATCGTGCATAATTTGGTCACGCTGATGGGCGGCACGATCGACGTTGTGAGCGAGCCAAGGCGCGGGACGACCTTCACCATACAGCTTACGCTTCCGCGCGGCGAGGCGCTAAGCAGGAAGGAAGCCCCGGCTGCGCAGGAAATCCCCTCCTTCGCCGGCCGCCGGGCGCTGATCGTCGAAGACAATTCGGTCAATCGAAGGATCATCGCGCAGCTTTTAAAAAGAAAATTCTCCATCGACGCGGACACCGCCTCTGACGGGCGGCAAGGCGTTGAGGTGTTTACCGCCTGCGCGCAGGGCTACTATGATTTTATTCTTATGGACGTAAAGATGCCCGTCATGGACGGCTTGGAAGCGGCGCAGCGCATCCGGTCGCTTCCGCGCGCGGATGCAAAAACCGTGCCTATCATCGCGCTGTCCGCAAACGCCTTTGCGTCGGACATCGCGCTTTCCATCCAAGCCGGCATGGACGAGCATCTTACAAAGCCTATCGAAATAACGGCTCTATTGAGTGTGCTGACAAAATATCTTTCATAATTGCGCTATCACCGCGCAATCACCGCACAATAACCGCATAGTCCGTCATTCGCCCAAGGCGCGCCGTTGCCGGCGCCGCCTTATCTGTGCGATGCAAAATACGGTCATGCCAAGGCATGCAAGGAAGATGCGCACGCCGCCGTCCGTACCCGTGGCGGGCGGCATGGGCGCCGCGTGCAAAGCGCCGCCCCGGCTGATGGTAAGGGTGGTCTGCGCGTAGCCGTTTCTAAAGTGCACCCGCAAAACATGCGTGCCGGGCGTAAGGGTGGCCAAGTACGATTCCTTCAGCGTGACGATGGTGCTGCCCTCGCTGATGCTAACGCCGTCCTGCGGCACGGGCACATTGTCCATGGAGACGCTGATATAGTCCTTCAAGGGCGCGTTGATGCAAAGCTTGTAATCGCCGCTGCCCGTCCATGTGCCGTCCGCGCCCTCGAGTATGCCAAGCTGGCTATAGTCGCCTGCGCGCGCGTTGATACCGCTGCCGGAGCTGGAGCCGCCTTGCGGGCGCTCTACCAGCTTGGTCGTGCAGTCGGGCTCAATGTCGAATTTCGGCTTGCCGTTATCATCGCTACCAGACCATACGGAAACCTCTACGACGCCGTTCGCGCCGACCTCTGTACCGATCTTGACCCATGTATCGTTGGCTCTATCGTCGCTTGTGATGCCAAGCTCGTCTTGGCTGACCTTCGCACCCTTAAAGAAGCGAAAGCCGAGCTGGTCGGGGAATTTGTCAAAATGCAGCACGATGCTGTTGTCATACGCGACGGGGTCATCCGTCTCATCGTACAGCTCCAGGAAGCCAAAGTCGCTCATGCCGTACAGCCGGAACATGTCAAGCTCCACGTCGTTGCCGTAAGAGCCGCAAAGCAGGTCAACGTTTTTCGCAACGTCCGTGCCGGTGGTGAATATCTTGCGCAGGCGGCCGTTTGCGTCAAAACGGACGGTGCCTACGGTGTTGCCGGAGATCGACGCAAAGGAGCCGTCGCCGTTGCCGTTCTCCTTGCTCACAGAGAAATCGATCTTATCGTCGATTGCTCCGCAGGAGGTGACGATATCGTAGCCGTCAAAGAGCTTATTCTCAACCTCGCCAATCTTCCCTTTGATATCATGCACAAGGGTCAAATCGAGCGTGGCCGGATCTTGATCGCCCCGCGCGGAATAGCGGAAATTCGACATATTCGCATAGAAGGTAAGGATGGGGAAATCCTTGTTAACGGGGATAGGCGCAGTATAATAGGCCGGCTTCAGCACGAATTGACCCACAGCATTCGCATAGTCCAGATTGGCCGTGTCCATAATGCCGTCCGAGGTCGCACCGACCTTCTTCGCAAAGGAATAGATGGTGTACCTGTCATAGCTTTTAGAGATATCGGTGAAAACGAATTCCGGCTCGCCCGCCGTTTGCTGCGGCACAGGCGTGCCGTGGATATTCAGCGTCTGGTTGGCTGCGGCTATATCCACAAGAGAGAATCCGATTAGATCATATGCATAGTATTGTGTATGGCTGATAGGCGCGTCTGGGTCGTCCAGCCTTTCGTCGAAATAATGGATCGAAACCAGATCGTCCCTCGCCTCGTAGCTGCCGGCGCCGTTCGCCTTGACCTCCAGATACGCAAAATGCGGACGACCCGTGTTGATTGCATCCGTTCTGTCATTTTCGTCATAGATCTTAAAAACGATGTCCTTCTTGGCGGGATCGGGCTGGAAATAGTCACAAAGCACCACGGCATGACCGGCGTGCATGCCGGCATGCATATAGTAATAACAGAACAGGGCAGGCTGATCGTTATCGATGAACGTCCTCGCCTTATCGACAAACTGTTCCAGATATTCACTGTTTTTCTGCACTTTACTCGCATCCAGCGGCGTACCCGGTTTTGACAGGTTGATGTACCCACCGGAGGCATTCATTTGTGTTTTGATAGGCGCTGTTTGCTGGGAAATCATGTAGTAGTTGATCATGTCCAGCACGGGCTTATTGTCCACAGGCTTGGTCAGATCAAAATACTTCTGTGCGCCGGGCTGGAAATACGCTATGTTAAGCGGCGGCATGTAGCCGCGATCCTTGCTGATCTTGTTGAGTATCATGGTGGAGGCGATGCCGAAGCAGGAGCCGCCCCATGCGGCGTCCACCTGCTTGATCACGGCCAGCTGTTCGCTAAAGGTGGCGACTGCCAAAAGCTTATTCAGATACTCCGTGCTCAACGCGTAGTTGGAAGGAAAATCGCTGTAAGCGTGCTGATAGGAGTTGGAATCCGTGCCGACCAAGAACTGATCGCATTCGGTTTCGTTCAAGAACGCATCCAAGGTTTGTTGCCCCGACCTTTGCGCCATTGCCACGGAAGGCAAAAGCAGGGTAAACGTTAGAAACAGTGCGAGTAAAAATGAGAGCGAGCGGGTAGTGCGTTTCATGGGTAGCCTCCTGTGATACTTCGGGTTTATTCTTCTCTGTGTTACGATTTGCGGCAGGGCGTTTTTGCTGTGCCTTCTGTGATTTGCATATAACAACAAAATTATAACACACTTTTCCATTGCTAACGCGGTTCGTTCGCGTTTTTCTGGGATTTTTTTGCACGCCGGGGCGCGTGCGTGAAAGCATGCCAAAAAGCGGAGCCGACGCCGCTGCTTTTGCAGCCGCCCGGCTCCGCTTTCATTAGATCATTTCTACAGCCCTTTGCTTGTTAGGCTTTTTTTAGTCCTCGTAGAGACTGCGCTTGACGTAGGTGGTATGCAGGATCTCATGCGCCTTATGGCTGCCCGGCTTCTCCAGATACGAATCGTAGATCTCCTTGACAACGGGATTCTCGTGGGATTTGCGCAGCGTCATCTTCTGATCCTCGTTATACAGGGCGCTCGCGCGGATGGCGCGCACATCCTTGGTGTTGTAGACATAGCCGGGAACGATGGGCTGTCCGCCGCCGTTTACGCAGCCGCCGGGGCAGGCCATGATCTCGACAAAGTGATAGTTCGCTTCGCCGCTCTTGATGCGATCCAGCAGCTTAGAGGCGTTCTCCAAACCGGACGCGACCGCCACGCGCACCTTGGTGCCCGCCAGATCGTATTCCGCTTCTTTAATGCCCGCGATACCGCGCACGTCGTTGAACTCCAGCTTCTCCAAGGGCTTGCCGGTGACGATCTCCGCCACGGTACGCAATGCCGCTTCCATCACGCCGCCCGTTGCGCCGAAGATGTGGGCTGCGCCAGAGGCTACGCCAAAGATGGGATCGAAGGTCTCCTCCGGCAGCTCCTCGAACACGATGCCCGCCACCTTGATCATGGAAGCAAGCTCGCGGGTGGTCAGGGACACATCCACATCGGGATAGCCCGACGCGCTCTGATCCGGACGACCCACCTCAAACTTCTTGGCCGTACACGGCATGATGCTGACCACATAGATATCCTTGGGGTCAATGCCCATCTTTTCGGCATAATAGGTCTTGGTGAGCGCGCCGAACATCTGCTGGGGCGATTTGCAGGAGCTTATGTTCTCCACGAACTCGGGATAATAATATTCGCAGAACTTGATCCAGCCCGGGGAGCAGGAGGTGATCAGCGGGAGCTTGCCGCCGTTTGCGAGGCGCTCCAACAGCTCCGTGCCTTCCTCCATGATGGTAACGTCCGCAGCGGTGTCCACATCGAACACGCCGTCAAAGCCCAAGCGATGCAGCGCCGCTGCAAGCTTCCCTTCGACGTTGGTGCCCATGGGCATGCCGAAGCATTCGCCCAGCTGCGCGCGCACGGAGGGCGCGGGCGCAACGATGACATGCTTCTCGGGATCGGCCAGCGCCGCCCATACCTTTGGGGTGTCGTCCCGCTCGGTCAAGGCGCCGGTGGGGCAAACGCGGATGCACTGCCCGCAGTGTACGCAGGAGGTGGAATCCAGCGGCATATCAAAGGGAGAGCCGATATGGGTGTTGAAGCCGCGCTGGATGGGGCCTATCACGCCAACATGCTGCACCTTTTCGCACACGGCCACGCAGCGGCGGCAAAGGATGCACTTGCTGTTGTCGCGGATCAGATGCACGGCGGAATCGTCGATATCCGGCTCGGTGACGGCATTGGCGAATGCCTTAGTATCCACGCCGTATTCCTGCGCCAGCGCCTGCAGCTCGCAGTTGGTGCTGCGCGTGCAGCTCAGGCAATCCATGCGATGGTTGCTCAGCGTCAGCTCCAGCGTCTTTTTGCGCGATTCGCGCAGCTTGGGCGTATTGGTCTGTACCTCCATACCCTCGGCTACGGGGGTGACGCAGGAAGCCATCAGGCCGCGCGCGCCCTTGACCTCAACCAGACACATGCGGCAGGCACCGATGGCGTTGATGTCCTTGAGGAAACACAGCGTCGGGATGCGAATGCCCGCCTTTACGGCGGCGTCCAGTATGGTGGAGTCTTTATCTGCTTCAACGGGTATGCCGTTGATGGTCAGTTTCACAGTATCAGCCATGGTTGTAATCCCGTCCTTTCTTACTTTTTGCTGATTGCGCCGAACTTGCAGTTCGCCATGCAAACGCCGCACTTGAGGCACTTGCTCTGGTCGATCACATGCGGCTGTTTGACCGCGCCGGTAATCGCGCCCGCGGGGCAGTTGCGCGCGCAAAGCGTGCAGCCCTTGCACTTGGCCGGGTCGATCTCAAAGTGCAGCAGGTTCTTGCAAACGCCGGCAGGGCACTTCTTCTCGTTGATATGCGCCTCGTATTCGTCGCG
Source organism: Clostridia bacterium (assembly GCA_030533005.1). GTDB lineage: Bacteria > Bacillota > Clostridia > Christensenellales > CAG-138 > JAQVRG01. Next base: position 16,162 of record JAUNJX010000016.1, read on the forward strand.
GAAATACTTCAGGGTGGAAAGCACGGGATTCGGCGCCGTCTGCCCCAATGCGCACAGCGAGTTGGTCTTGATATAGTTGCACAGCTCCTCGAGCTTTTCGATGTCGCCTTCTTCGCCGCGCCCATCGGTGATCTTCTTGAGCATTTCCAGAAGCTTGCGGGTGCCCAGACGGCAGGGTGTGCACTTGCCGCAGGATTCATCCACGGTGAATTGCAGGAAGAACTTGGCGATATCCACCATGCAGGTGTCCTCGTCCATAACGATCAAGCCGCCGGAGCCCATCATGGAGCCGATGGAGATCAGGTTGTCGTAATCGATGGGAACGTCCAGATTCTGCGCCGAGATGCAGCCGCCGGAGGGGCCGCCCGTCTGCGCGGCCTTGAACTTCTTGCCGTGCGGAATGCCGCCGCCGATCTCCTCGATGATCTCGCGCAGCGTCGTGCCCATGGGAACCTCGACCAAGCCTACGTTGTTGATCTTGCCGCCGAGCGCAAAGACCTTGGTACCCTTGCTCTTTTCCGTACCCATGTTAGCGAACCATTCGGCCCCGTTGAGGATGATCTGGGGAACGTTGGCGAAGGTCTCAACGTTATTGAGGATGGTGGGTTTCTCCCATAGACCCTTGAGAGCCGGGAAAGGCGGACGGGGACGGGGCTCGCCGCGATGCCCCTCGATGGAGGTCATAAGCGCCGTTTCCTCGCCGCAGACGAACGCGCCCGCGCCAAGCTTCAGATGTACGTCAAAGTCAAAGCCGGAGCCAAAGATGTTTTTGCCCAGCAGCCCGTATGCGCGAGCCTGCGCGATGGCGACATTCAAGCGCTCAACGGCGATGGGATATTCCGCACGAACGTAGATATAGCCTTCGGTAGCGCCGATGGCGTAGCCCGCGATGGCCATAGCCTCCAGCACCACATGGGGATCGCCTTCCAGAACGGAACGATCCATGAACGCGCCGGGGTCGCCCTCGTCAGCGTTGCAGCAGACGTATTTCTGATCCGCCGCATTGGCCGCCGCGAACTTCCACTTCAAGCCCGTGGGGAAGCCGCCGCCGCCGCGTCCGCGAAGGCCGCTGTCGATCATGAGCTTAATCACGTCCTCGGGCTTATATTCGGTAAGCACCTTTTCAAGTGCGAGATAGCCGTCAAAGGCCAGATATTCGTCGATGTTCTCAGGGCAGATACGGCCGCAGTTGCGCAGCGCGTTACGATGCTGCTTCTTGTAGAAGGGTGTGTCGTTGAGGCTCTTGACGCCATCCTCGCTCACGGTCTCATGATACAGAAGCTCCTTGACGGGGCTGCCGCCCACGAGATGCTCCTTGACGATGCGCTCAACGTCCTTGAGCTCGATGCGGCTATAGAAGCTGCCCTCGGGATATACGATCACGATGGGACCCAATGCGCAAAGGCCGAAGCAGCCGGTCATGGTGACCTGCACGTCGTTTTGCAGGCCGTTCTTGGCGATTTCGTCCTTGAGCTTATCGATGATCTTCATGCTGCCCGACGACGTACAACCCGTACCGCCGCACACCATGACGTTGTATTTGTACTGGGCTTTGCCGGTCTCGCCTACGCGCAGGCCGACAACGTCCTTCATCCGCTCGCGGATGGCATTCAATTCTTGCACGGTTTTCATAAGGCATGTCTTCCTTTCTCAATCAGTACTTGGCGAGGATTTCCGGTACCTGATCCGGCGTGAGCCGTCCGTAGACTTCACCGTTGATGGTCATGACGGGCGCTAAGCCGCACGCGCCAAGGCAACGGCACTCATCCAACGAGAACTTGGTATCCGGCGTACATTCGCCGCTGTTGATGCCCAGCTCGTGCTGCAACCGCGCTTCGATCTCACCTGAGCCTTTTACATAGCAAGCCGTGCCGAGGCATACGGAGATCTGATACTTGCCCTTGGGATAGAGGGAAAACTGCGCGTAGAACGTCGATACGCCATACACTTCGGAAAGGGGCACATTCAGACCCTTGGCCACCATTTCCTGCACCTCAATTGGCAGATACCCGTAGATTTCCTGCGCCTTTTGCAGTGCGGGCAGCATGGCGCCACGTTCGCTTGCATGCGCCTTCAGGTATGCCTGCAATTCGTCGCGCTGCGCGTCCGTACCGCTGAACGGTACTTTGCTTTTGCTCATTTTTTGTCTCCTCCTTAGTTTCGTCTTTTTTGTGTGGCTTGTGTGATGGGTGCTTGTTAATTTTTAGACAAATTATGTTATTATTTTACTCCAAAAAGTTACACGATGCAACGCTTTTTGGTCGGGAAACAGTATATTCACATCATTTTGGTCATTCAAATTATTTATGGATACGTTTATATCGTTTTCATTGGCAGCCTTTTCCAGCAGAGAGCGTGTCGTACAACGCCTGTGTGCGCGCCGCCTCCCGTTCCATCACGGCGGGGTCGGCGCCGCGCAGCGCCGCCGCCATGTAGCGGGCGGCGATGGTGCAGGGTTCATCCTCCATCACCATCTTATCCGCCAGATACACCAACGCCCGTTCGTCGATATGTGTTTGCATATCCTCCGTCAGATGCATGTGATCCCGCACGACGCGCGCAACCTCGGGATATCCCCGCGCCAGGAGAAAATCCGCGCCCGCCGAAGCATGCTGCGGGCGCACGCGCAGCACATCATGGAGCATAGCGCCGGCAGCCGCCAGATCCTCATCGAAGCCCCAGTCCGAAAACGTCTCGCAAAGAGCGCACGCGCAGCGCATGACCGCCTCGCAATGCTTTCGCACATGCAGGGGCGTGCCCGCCTCGTTCCAAAGCCGTTCACAGGTTTTTTCATTCGGAATATGCATGTTCACCTCATAAATATATACAAAATTCGCCTTCGCGTCCGGTTCCCTAACCGCCCCGAATCTGCTAAAATGAGAAAAAGCACATCACAGGAGGCTCGTTTATGATCATCGTAGGCATATGCGGCGCAAGCGGCAGCGGCAAGAGCACGCTCGCCAAGGCCATTCGGGATAATCTCACCTGCAACGCCATCATCATAGGGCAGGACTGCTATTACCGCGATCACAGCGAGCTCCCCTTTGAACAGCGCGTCCACATCAATTACGACGAGCCGGACGTTTTCGATTACGACGAGATGCTCTCTGACATACAGCAGCTTGCAGAGGGCCATCCCATCACAAAGAAGGGCTACGATTACGCAAACCACATGCGGGCGGATACGGCTGAGCTGATCGAGCCGCCCGATGTGCTGCTGCTCGAGGGCATACACATCTTCCATGACAAACGCATGTGTGATCAAATGAGCCTGAAAGTCTATATGCACGTTGACAAGGATATATGCCTGCTGCGCCGCATTAAGCGGGACATCCGCGCGCGGGGACGCAGCATAGAAAACATCGCGGAGCAATACCTTGCCACGGTCAAGCCCATGTATGAGGAATACATCAGCAAATATATCGACGACGCGGATTTCGCCATCATGCGCGGCGGCAAAAACCGCATGGCCATCGACGCCATCTGCGCGTATCTTATGACCAAGCTGCTGGCCGAAAAGTATGACAAGGAACAGGAGGCTGCGGCATCGGAGCCTGATATCAAGTCTTTCTTGGCCGAGGAGGGTTAAGCCGCGGGCGCGCCAAAGCTTGCGTAAAAATCCTCCATCGTCATTTCCACATAGGCTTCCGCCCCCGGATAAAGAACGAAAAAGCTGTCCCCTTGCTGATAATAGGAATAGCTGCCCGGCTGCATCGCGGCCGGGTTTTGCATGGTTTTGAGATGTTCGCCGTCGATCTCGGGATCGATATTGACGGTTCTTCTATGAAAAACCTCCTTGATGAGCCTGGCAAGCTTTTCCGTTTGCACGCCCAGACAGCTTCGCTCGTTGATGGTAACACCGGACGCGGGCACAGTATGCGCGTGCAGCTGCGCCATATCCATGCGGCTGCCCAAAAGGGTCAGCGACGCGATCTGCTCAAAGGAAAGGTCGGTTTGGATATTCGCCTGCACCGATCGATAGATGGCCGGAATGTTGCGAAGCTGATCCGTTTGGCGCATGGTCTCAAACACGCGCGCGATCATGCGCTGCTGCCGATCCACCCGCACAAGGTCGGAGGAATCCTTGCGCAGCCTGCAATAATCCAGCACCGCCTGCCCGTCCATATGCTGCAAACCCTTTTGATAGGCGCGCCCGTTCATCACAAAATCTACGTCCAACGCATACTCCACACCGCCCATGGCGTTGACGACGTCCTTCACCAGCGGCATGTTGACGCATACATAATACTGCACAGGCACGTCCATAAGCTTGCTCACCGTCGTGCAGGCATAGGCAAAGCCCTTCTTTTTCGCGCCGCCGCCCCGGGAAAACGCCTCGTTGATCTTTTCCATGGGTCTTTCGGGGTCGTCAAGCTCGCCTTGGGCGTTGTAGATCTTGACATAGCAATCGCGGGGTATGGAGATCATGGTAACCTCGTTGGTATCAAAATCCACGGTAACGAGCATCATGGTATCCGTGCGGTAGCTGCCCCAGCTTTCCCGCTCTGCGCTCTCGTCGATGCCCAAGAGCAATATGTTGGCTCTGGCATGCATAAAATCCGCGTCCGTCCATTGGGACAGGTATTCCTCCACCCCCGGCGTGGGAACGGGCGTGGGCGTGGGCGCTGCGGTGGCCGCGGGCGCAGCGGGCGCAACGGACGCCGTTTGCACGGGCGTAAGCTGCGGCGTGGGCGCTGCAAAGAGGGTCGCGGGATCGTTGATGCGGCCGTAGAACGCGAGTGCTGCGACAGCGCCCGCGGCAACCGCTATCACCAACGCCGAAAGCAAAAGCTTCAGCCACAGCTTCATGCCCGCACCCCCTTACAAAACAAAATAGGCGTTGCACATGTATTGCAACGCCTATAGTATACGCGACGGCCGGATTTTATTCTACCCGCCATATGTGAACATTATTCGACGCCCGCCGCCTCGTTGTGCACCACCTTGGGCGGACCCACCATAAGCGAAGGATCGGCAAGATAGGCGCGGATGCGGGAAAAGCACAGCGCATAGTAGCTGCCCGAGCAGATGCGCTCGTCCATCACACAGCCCAGCGGCAGGCAGCGGACATGCTCCACCGTTCCGTTCACGCGCTTGGCGACCTCACGAAGATTGCCCATCGCCACGATCAGGCTCACCGTGCCGAATTCGTACAGGTGATGATAGATGTGGTTGGTACGGATGCTTGCAAGGTTGGTGATGACAAGGCTTTCGTGGAAGGGGCTGGCATCGATCACGCTCTTGGGCAGCAGGTTGTGAAGATCCGCCCATTTGAGGATGTTGACGATAAAGCCGCAAAGCGCGGGGAACCGCAGCAGCTTTGCCATGATGTCGTCCGTCTTGTTGTGGTCGCCCGTTTGGCGGTTTTCCGCCACATACGCGTCGATCTTGCGCTGCACGTCAAAAACGTCGTCCGTAAGCTCCAAAAACATCTTGTTCATGGTGCCCTGATCGACGCCCGGCTTCAATACCACCATGCCCACGGTAAACTCCTTGCGGGCATAGATGCGCCGGTTGACGACAAAGCGGTTGAGCGCGGGATATTCCGCCGTCGCCCGCAAATACGCGCAGATCACCAGCGCCAAATGGCTAAGCGGCGTGCCTTCCCGGCGCTTTTGCCGCAAAAAATCATCCATGGGCCCCACGGGAATGTCCAGCGTGACCATGTTTTGGGAATCATACCGCTTGTCCATGATGTAAGGTATGATCTCGTACATCGGGTTATTGGCGTTCACGCGCACGCCGTCAGCTCTGTTTTTCATAAATGTATAGCCTAATCTCCAATAAAATTGCAATATGCACGGCGCTTTTGTGAAAAAAGCGTGCATTTAGCGTTTTCAGTGTACCACACTTTTTCTCGTTTGCCTATCGCTTTGTAGCAGCCGCCTGCTTGGACGCAATCCATGGAAGCGGCAGCTCGTATTCCTCGTCCTCCGGTTCCGCCCTGTACTTTTCGCGCTGGGATTCCGGCGTATCAAAGTAATTGTAGTCGAGCTTGACGGGGCTGTAGGTGTATACCCGCATGATCCCCGCCTGTTCGTCCATCTGCAAAAGGCGCAGATACCCGTCGCCGCCCTCCTCGCCTATGGCCTGATAGTTGTTGATCATCTCATAGACCAGCCTGTCCGGCTCGCCGTCGCCGTCGTCCTCCAGCCACACCGCTTTGTAGCCCTGATTATAGCGATGCCCGCAAAGCACCATGTAGATGTTGGGGTTGGTTTTGACCACCTTGTTATAGAGCACCTGCCCGTCGTTGGAGCGCGTCATATTGGTCTTAAAATAGCTGTGCGTGCACAAGACGCCGATGCGGTCGCTGTACTGTTTAAAGACGCTGTTGAGCCATTTGATCGCCGTTTCGTCCGGATTATAGCTCATGTACACGAAGATATAGCGCGTGTTGCCCGCATCGATCAGGTCATAATGCCCGCGATTGTTTTGATACGACCCGCCGTACCACGGCTTATGCTCATAACGCGCCTGTCCGAAGTATTGCTGATAATACTCGCTTGGCACGCCGTCGTCCAGATCGTGGTTGCCGGCGCACACGCCGTTGGGGATATGATCGATGATGCGCTGCGCGCCGTCCGCTACCTCCCATTCCTTTTGCCTGTTGTCGTTATGCACCAGATCTCCCGTATGCACGATGTAGCGCAAATTGAGGCGCGCGCGGGCATTGGTCAAAAACTCCGTCATGACGAAGTAATGATCGGGATAGCTTTCGCTGTAGTGCTGCGTGTCGCTGATCCACGCGATGGTGTAGACCCCGTTTGGCACCGTAAGCGCACTGTAGGCACGCGCACCGGCCGGAAAGCACAGCAACAGCGCGCAAAGAAGCAGCCCCTTGCGCGCTAAGAAAAACCGTCGTTCTCGTTTCATCCTTACCCCAAACAACTTTCGTGTAAATACCCCGTGACCATGCCGACGCTGCAATAATACCATGCGCCCTCGATGCTCATCACATGCAGCGGCGTTGCCGGCGGCAGCGTCGCCACCACCGCAGCCGCAGAGGAGGGCTGTGCCCGCAGATTGACCGAAACATCCATGCGCGTCACGGTCTGCGTAGCAGAGGTCGTCGCGGCCGCCCCGTCCTCGCTCACGCCTGTTGCCGCCGCGACGGTGGGTGCGGTCTCCACGATGGGAAGCTGCGGGTAGGCGACCGTCTCGCTAAGCGCTACATACTTGGTGCGTACATAGCCCGAAACGCCGTTGAAGGAGGCGCTGTACCATCCGGTCTTTGGATTTTCATATACCGTCACCGCTGTGCCTTGTGCTAACGTTGCAAGCTTTTCGGAGCCGGTGTCCATCTCCTCATATACATAGGTCTTTTTGGTCGCCGCGTACGCCTGCGTCTTTTCTACGGGCGCGTCGGGATAGAACAGCAGGTAGGGGGTCTTGATATAGCCAAGCTTCCCCGCAGTCGTGCGTACCTTGCACCATTCGGCGCCGATCTGCAGCAGCATCACGTTATCGCCCGCGTTCAGGTTTTGCACGGTGGTATCCTTGGAGGTGGAGAAGCCCGTGCGCAGCGGCGTTTTATTGTAACGCACGGTGGCGGGCACATCCGGGACGGCCGCCTTGGCGTCCGCGGGCTGCGCATAATCGTCATAGGCGGGAATGCCCGCCTTGATGGCGCTTCTGAGCGCCTCGTCCAAGGGCTTTACGGAGGTCACCTTGCAGGTGGTTCCCGGCGGGCAGTTGTAGTAGATCCACTGCGCCACATGCGGCAGCACCCGCACGCACCCGTGGGATACGGCCTTGCCAAGATTCCGGTAGGCGCTCTTTGACATGGAGGAAAGCTTTTGGGAATCATACATCACGGAATGGATGTACACCCCGCGCACCACCTGCGTCCAGTACTGCGCGTACTGCCCGTAGGCGACAAAATAGCCGAAGCGTTCCTTTAAATCCCCGATCTTATAGACGCCAGCGCCCGTCGGCGTTTCCTCGCCGCCCGTGGTGCAGAGGCTTTGGAGCATCACAGCGCCCGTCGTCGTTTGGTATACGGAAATGATCTGATTGGTCAGATCGATCTCGATCCAATAGAGGTTGGGATCGGTATTATCATAATCCACCTTGCTGGTATTGCCCGTAAGCACATGCGCCTGCGCCGTCAGCGGCAAGCTCATCAACGTCAATAGGGCGATCGCCATGGCGATGATCCTTCGTTTCATAGTTCCTCCTCCGTATGTTGACCCGGCGTGGCCGTGGGCGCCGCGCACGGGATCTTGTTCTGTATTTTCGTAAGCAGCCATGTGCCTGCAAAGCCGGCAAGCAGCAGCAGCAGATCCCAGACCGCCAATCGGGCCGTAAATCCCGGGTAGATCATGATAAGGGTAGCGAGCAGGCACCCGAGCATCCCGTAATAGGTATAGGCGTGAAAGCGCCTTAGCATGTTGCGGATCAAGAGCAGCATCAGCCCCCCGCCGACCACGCCGCCTATGCCGACAAAGCACATAACGTCCAGCTGAAAGTGCGTAAGGACATTGAGCACCGGCTCATACAGCCCCAGCATCATCAAAAAGAAGGAGGTGCTCATACCCGGCATCATCGTGCCTGCCACGATGATAGCGCCAGAGAGCATGGCCGTCCAGCTGTTGAGCACAAGACCCGTGCCGCCCGTCGTCAAGCGATCCGCCACGGCCGCACCGCCGATCACCACAAAGCCTATCAGCGTGGCGACAAGGTACTTGGGGCGAAAGCCCTTTTGGTTCGCCTCCTGAAAGAAGGTCGGCAGCCCGCCCAGCACCATGCCGATGAGCGCATACATGAAGGGTTCCCTCACATGCTGCAACAGCCATTCCAAGCCAAAGCTACAGCTGATCAGCCCCACACAGCCGCCCAAAGCAAGCGGCAGCAGGAACAGGAAATGCGCTTTCCCCTCCGTGCGAAAATGCCGCAGAAAGCCGTATAACGCGTTTACGCAGGGCTCGTACAGCCCCAGCGCCACAGCGAGCACGCCGCCGCTTGCGCCGGGAATGATACACACGGCGCCGATGAGCGTGCCCTGCAGCACGCGAAGCCAAAAGCTGTTGCTCGTCTTTTTCCCCATGTGCGCATTGTACCATGTGCAAGACCATTGGACACGCCCCTTTGAAGAAATTTAACAAACCGTTCAGATTTGGCTTTTTTTGTGAAACCTTGTTGCCACGTTTCCGCCCATATGTTAAGGTATAGCATAGCAGAGTACAAATATTTGAGACAGGAGCATTCTATGCAGCTTCATCCGCATGTCGCCGCCTTATCCGACCTTTGCAGGGAACACAGGCGCACGCTGCACCGCATCCCGGAGATCGGACTGACCGAGCACCAGACCCAAGCCTACCTTTTGGGCGTGCTGCGCATCCTGCAGCCGGATGTGCTCCAAACGCTCTCCCCTACCGGCATCAAGGCCGTATTTTACGCCAAGGACGCAGCCGATACCATCGCCTTTCGGGCGGACATGGACGGCCTGCATGTGCAGGAGGAAACGGGGGCGGAATATGCCTCCATACGCGACGGCTTCATGCACGCCTGCGGCCATGACGGGCACATGACCGTGCTGCTGCTGCTTGCAAAGCTTCTAAGCGACAACCGCGACGCGCTTCGTTCCAACATCGTTTTACTCTTTCAGCCCGGCGAGGAGGGCTTTGCGGGCGCCAAGCTTATGATCGAGCAGGGAGCGCTGGAGAACCCGCATGTGGATCGCATCTACGGCCTGCATGTCTGGCCGACGGTGCCCTATGGCAAGATCGGCGTGCGCTGGGGCTACATGATGGCCAACAGCTGCGAATTCGACATCTTCGTCCATGGCAAAAGCGCCCACGGCGCAAGCCCGCAGATGGGCGTGGACGCGGTGGTGGCCGCAGCGGAGCTCATCACGCTTTTGCAGACCATCATCACCCGCAGCCTTGACCCCCATCAGGACGCGCTGCTCACCATCGGCAAGATCACGGGCGGCTCCGCCCGCAACGTCATCGCGGATCGCGTGGAGCTAAACGGAACGCTTCGCTCCTTTTCCGCGCAAAACTACGATACCATCGTAGAGAAGGTTCGCAGCATGGCGGCGGGTCTTGCTACGGCCACGGGCGCGAAATTTGAATTCGATTCCCTCATGAGCTACCCGTGCCTGGAAAACCCCCGACCCATGGTAGAGGATTTCTATCGTTATATTTCTATGCAGGATATAGAGCTGGTAGAACCCGTCATGGCGGCGGAGGATTTTTCCTATTATCAGCAGATGATACCCGGCCTGTTCCTGTTCTTAGGCACGCTGGATGACGAAAATAAGCAGCCGCTTCACAACGCCTGCTTTGATTTCAAGGAGGATGTTCTTTTAAACGGGGTAGAGGTGTTTCGGCGTCTTGCGATGAACGAGCCGCTTATCTGATCTTGACCCTGTGCACCAGGGCGTCCAGCTCGCCCGTCTGCGCATACAGCTCCTCGCACGCCGCCTGACTGTTTTCGGCCACGGCGGCGTTTTGCTGCGTCACCTGCACCATCTTGTTCATATAGTCCTTCATGCCCTCGATAGCCTGGGTATGGTTTTCCAATTCCTTAGACACCACCGCCATGGCCTTGGTGGAGTTCTTCGCGTCGCCGGTCACGGCGCCAAAGGTGTTTTCCATCACCTTCACGGCCTCGATGCCGTTTTGAATGGCCGCCAGGGACTGATGGATAAGACCCGTCGTTTCCTTGGCCGCGTCCGCTGTATTGTTGGCAAGCATGCGCACCTCGTCGGCCACCACGGCGAAGCCCTTGCCCGCCTCACCCGCCCTTGCCGCCTCTACGGCCGCGTTGAGGGCAAGTATGTTGGTCTGGAAGGCGATCTGCTCGATGGTTTTGATGATGGTGTCGATGCGTGCGGATTTTTCGTTGATGTTCTCCATCGCGGCGCTCACCTGATCCATCTGCGCCTTGCAATTCGTCACGGAACCGTCCACCTTTTGGGTGCAGTTGTTTGCAAGCGCCGCATGCTTGGCGCTTTCCTTCATGGATTCCTCAAAAGCGGTCATGCTCAAAAAGAGCTGCTGCGCGTCGGCCGTTTGGCTCACGGCGCCCTCCGCGAGCGTCGTGCTCCCCTCGGAGATCATCTGCGCGCCCTCGTGCACGGAAACGGCGACCGTCTCGATCTTGCCGAACACGTCCAGCAGCGACTCCAACAGTTCTATAATGGACGCCTTGATGGGCGCGAAATCACCGGGATAGTTCTCCTTCACCTGCAAGGTAAAGTCTCCGTAATGGGCGATCTGATACATGGTTTTCTGCATAGGCTCCACGACCGCCCAAAGGCTTGCGCGCATACGGTCGAGCTCCTCCTGCGCGGTGCGCGCCTCCATCGGCGCCTGTCCCTCAGGCTGCAGCTTGCCCGCCGCCACGGCCTTCATCCCCTCGCGGAGCTCCAGTTCAAACCGTTTTCTCATATGCCCCCCTTATATGCCGCCTGTACGGCACGCTGTTTCTAAAAAAACGCGCGCCAACACGGCGCGCGCTGCTGCGTTACACGGAATACCCCTCCCGGGTCAAAGAATTCACATCCAATATGAGGCTGATGCTGCCATCACCCATGATGGAGCAGCCGGAAAGATAAGATCGCCTGCTGATCGTGCGCGAAATGAACGCGGGCATGGGCTTGATCACGACCTGCTGTTCGCCCGCGAGCTTGTCTACAAACAGGCAAACGCTGTTCCCCTCGGACTCCACCAGCACCATGATGCCGGCCTTAAAGTCGCTCACGCCCTTTTGCACGCCGAATATCTGATGCAGGCGCAGCACGCGATAGCATTGCCCTCGAATGATGATGGTCTCGGCGCCGTTGGGGTCTACGATCAGATCGTAGAGGCGGGATTCAAAGGATTCGCGGATATTGAGTATGGGGATGATGTAGTGCTCGTCGCCCACATGCACCTCCATGCCGTCTATGATGGCAAGCGTCAGCGGGATATGCAGGGTAAAGGTCGTCCCCGCCCCCTTTTCGCTTTCGATGGACAGCGTGCCGCCCATCTTTTCCACGTTCGTGCACACCACATCCATGCCTACGCCGCGGCCGGAATACTCCGTGACGGATTCGTTGGTGGAAAAACCCGGCAGGGTGATGAAGCTGAAGGCTTCCCTGTCGCTGATGGCGTTTTCGGGCTTGGTGGTCAAACCCTTTTCGGTGGCCTTGCGGATGATGGCTTCACGATCCAACCCCCGCCCGTCGTCCGAAACGACGATCATGACGTCGCTGCCCACGTTGCGCGCCTCCAAGGTGATGGTGCCGATCTCGGGCTTGCCGGCTCTGCGGCGTTCCTCGGGCGATTCGAGGCCGTGATCCATGCTGTTGCGGATCATGTGCATCAGCGGATCGGACAGCTTTTCAATAACGTTTTTGTCCACCTCCGTCTGCTCGCCCAAGAGGATAAGCTCCGTTTCCTTGCCCACCTTGCGGCTCATATCGTACACGATGCGCTGCATCTTGCGAAACGTCGCCATGATGGGCACCATGCGGATGGACATGACCACGTCCTGCAATTCATCCGTGAGCTGACGCAAGCGGCGCGTGGATTTCTCGAAGGATTCGATGTGCAGTGCCGCCACCTCCGGGTTGCGGGATACCATGGATTCCGTGGTGACGATCTCGCCCACCAGATCCATCAGCTTGTCCACGCGCCCGATCTTGACGCTCAGGAAATTGGAGGTTTTGGCGTTTTGGCCGTTGTTCTGGAGGTTGGCGTTCTCCTTGGGCTTGGGCGCGGCCTTCGCGGGAAGGGCGCTGCTCTGCACAGGTCGATCGCTCTCCGGCGCGGGAGGCGCTTGTTCGGCTGTCTCCGCCGCCGCTGCAAGCGGCTGTTCGCCCGCGCGCATGGCAACGGGGATCGCGGACGCGTCCGCAAGCTCCGTAAATTCAAGGGATTGCAGGAAAATGGTATCCTCCAGCACCTCCTTGATCTGCTCCTCGGGCAGCGTGGTCTCCATATAGATTTTGAAGCCGTCCGCAACGACGGCTTCGTCGCAATTTACATTCAGATCCTCCGGGATGTGGGCGATGCGGCTGTACATGCCGCCCAATGCGTTCACAATGGCGAACGCGCGCACGCTCTCCATGGCGCAGCCCTGCTGGAACACAACGCGGGCATAATAGTAATGGGAGCCTGCGGCGGTGACATTCTCAACGGGGGCAGCGGGCACAGGCGCCGCTGCGGGCGGGGGTTCCGGCGCGGGGGCGGCAGGCGCGGCCGCCGCGATGGGAGCCGGCGTTACGGGCGCGGGTTCACCCGGCGCATCCAGTGAGGAAAGCTGCTCCAAAAGTTCGGCGGAGGAAGCATGCAGCTCCTCCACATCCCCGTCGGGCAACAGCCCCTCCTGCACCATGGCGATCTGCCCTTTAAAGAAATCGACGCATTCCAAAACCTGATCGAATATCCGCTGCCAAAAACCCTTGGGAACGTCCGGGTTCTGGCGCAAAATCGCAAATACGTCCTCTACGCTGTGGGAAAGCTGCGTCAGCCCGTTATAGCCCATCATGGCGGACGAGCCTTTGATGGTGTGCATGACGCGGAACACCTCGTCGATCTGCTGACGGGTCAGGGACATTTCCTTTTTGTTGTCCAGGAGCATCTCCTCAAGCTGCTCAAGCAGCTGAAGATTCTCGTAGACATATACCTCGATCATGGAATCGTTATCGTTCATTGTCCCTCTCCTTTACCCGAGCTTGCGCAGCGTCTCCACGATGTTCTCCTCTTTATAGGGTTTGACGATAAAACCGGCTGCGCCGGACAAGACCGCGTCCCTGACCATAGCCTCCTGCCCGAGCGCGGAAACCATGACCACCTTCACGGCGCTGCTGATCTTTTTGATCTCCTTAAGCGCAGTCAATCCATCCATGACGGGCATGGTGATATCCATCGTTATGATATCCGGACGAATGACGCTGAACTTTTGAACCGCATCCGCCCCGTTTTCCGCCTCCGCGACTACCTCAAAACCGTTTTTGAGCAGCATATTGCGTATGGAAATACGCATAAACGCCGCATCGTCAACGATCATTACTCTGGCCATATCTATATACCCTCCCATGCTGTTGCGCGTAAGCCGCAGCGCCTGCGCGGCGCTTATTTCATCCTGCTGCGCTGGTCATATTGCAGCCCGAAGATGGCTTTTGCAAGGTCGTCCGAATTTTTGACCTTTTCATAATTAAAGAAGCTGCATCCGTAATAATACATATCGCTGCGCTTGTCTACGCGCACGATGGATGCGGCCTGCGATATCCAAATGCCCCGCACCAGAACATGCAGCACGACGCGGTCATGTACGTTCCACTTCTCATCGCTGCAAAAGCGGCAACCGCTGATGCTGATGTCCGTAAGCAGTACCTGCGCGTGCTTGCTGGGGGTATCCCCGCTCCAGGGCGTGATGGTATTGTTCAAAATGAGCTGCAGCGTGAGATCGTCGGGTATATCGTAAATGGTGGCCCGTTCCATGGTCTGCACCCGCACGAAGCCGCGGTGCTCCTCCTGCGCCAGAATGCCGGATATGAAAATGCGAAAGACATGCTTGCCCGCCATGCGGATATTGCCCGCAAGCACCTTAAAGCCCCTGCGGCGGTTGAGTACATTGATCTTGACAGGCGTATCGAAAAATGCCGTGCGCAGATTGGCGCCGCCCGTTACCTCAAACTCATAGATCTCGTCCTCGATCTTCTCCAAGCGCGCAAACGCCAGCAACTCGTTATCCTCGTTGCATATCTCACAGAGGGAACGAATATAGTCGCTGTCCAAATACGCCTCAATCTGCGGCATGTTGACTATTCTCCCGTCATCCTCGCAACACGTCCTTGCAGCTATAGCTTGGACAATGCCGCGATAATTGTTTCCTCCTTGAAGGGCTTGACGACAAAACCTTTCGCGCCTGCCAGCACAGCGTCGCGCACCATGGCCTCCTGCCCCAATGCGGAAACCATGATGATGACGGCGTCCTTGTTCATGCCGCGAATTTGCTTGAGCGCATCGATACCGTTCACCTCCGGCATCGTGATATCCATGGTCACGATGTCGGGATGGAGCTCCGTGTATTTCTGCACCGCCTCCGCGCCGTTGCCGGCCTCACCCGCAATCTCATACCCGTTCTTGGTAAGTATATTGCGGATTGAGATGCGCATGAACGCAGCGTCGTCAACGATCAGCACCCTTTTCATATCTGTCTCTCCTTAAAAATGTGTTTCTTTCTTGCTTGTTTTTTCAGCGGGCCGCTGGTATACCGAGGGCTTTATGTATGTAAAATCCGTTGTCAGATTGATCAAGGATTCACTCATGCCGATAAACAGGTATCCGCCCGGCGTCAGCGTGTCATACAAACGCTTGATCAGAGCCTGCCGCGTCGGCTTATCAAAGTATATCATAACATTGCGGCAAAATACTACATCATAAATCCGCTGTCCCCATCCAATTGTATCATTTAAATTGAAATATTGATAGGTTATCATGCGTTTTATATCGGGTTTTACCGCATAATTTCCATCTTTTGTTTTCGTAAAGTACCTTGTAAGCCACGATGGCGGTATTTGCGCCACGCGATCCGGCGCATATACGCCCTCTCGCGCAAGCTTGAGCACATGATCCGATATATCCGAAGCCTTGATATTCACCTGTATGTTTTTGTTCAGCCCCAGACAATCCGCCGCAGTCATGGCGATAGAATAGGGTTCCTCGCCCGACGAGCTTGCAGCGCTCCATATGCGAAGCTGCTGGCGGGTGTTTTTTTCCAGCATCGGCTTGATGACGGTATCCCGCATAAAGTCGTAATGGCCGGCCTCCCGGAGAAAATAGGTGAAATTCGTCGTCAGCTTGGATACGAGCAGCGAAGCCTCCTGCCCCGTCCTGTCCTTCATCAGATCGTCGATGTAGCTGGAAAAATCCGTATAGCCGCGCTGGGTGAGCATGGAACTTAGCCGTCCCTCGATCAGCACGCGCTTTTGCGACAGGTTGATGCCAAACCTGTCGTACATATAATCCCGCAGCCTTTCAAATTCGTTGTCGGTTGTTTTCATCCGCGATCCTTGCCGGGAATCTCCATCAGTTTTTCACAGTCGAGCAAAAGGCGAATGGTCTCCGCGCTGTTGCAAACGCCCTTGATATACTGGTTGGCGTCGTCGCCCGCGTTTGGCGGCGCAAGACGCTGCTCGCTGCTGATGGTCGTCACCTCCTGCACCGCGTCCACGATGAGCCCGAGCGTCATATTGCCCTGATTCACCACGACGATGCAGGTGTTGTCCGTATACGCCTGCTCGGGCAGGCCAAAGCGCAGCCGCACATCCATGATCGGAATGATGGTGCCGCGAAGGTTGATGATGCCCTTTACGCAATCCGGCAAAAAGGGGACGTTGGTGATGGGCGTGATCTCGATGATCTCTATCACATAGCGTATTTCGATCGCGTAATCCTGTGCGTCGATGGTGAACACGAGATACAGATCCTGCATCGTATCCTCCACATGCGCGTCGGTAAGCTGTCCGTTGCTAAGTGCGATTGCGTTTTCCATAATGGAATTTATTCCTTTCAAACGTTGTGATACGCCCCTACATGAGTAAGTCTACCAGCAATCCCCGTATATCGTCAATATTGCGCAGCATTTGTATGTGATTGGCTTCTCCTGCAAGCAGGTCGTTCATGACTTCTTCAAGCTTTGCGTTGATCTTTTCAATCAGGGCGAATGTCTTGGCGCGGCCGCGCGCGTCGTATTTTCTGAATTTATGGAAGGCAAAGCCATTGCTGACCGCCTCGTTAAGAAGTGCGCGTATCATTTCACGATACCTGACGAATTCGCGGATATCGGCGCGTTTGGAGAGTATCTCGCCCTGTTTGATCACCTCGCCGACCAAGCCTTCAAAGTAGGCTTGATAATGCGCTTCGCTCATCTGCGTCAGGGCTTGCGCAAAGGAGACCGACGTAACCTCATTATGCACAGCCTGCCCAGTTGCAAGCCGTGCTGCGTTTTCTGTCGTCCCCTGTCGAATTTGATTGATTTTCATTTGCGCACCCCTACTTCAGTGCGTCGATACGCCACCCCTTTTCGTCCTCCTCCCGCACCGTATAGTAAGCCTCCAAGCCCCTATGCGTCTTGCCTATATCCCGCATTTCACCGCTTGCGGCGTCCCGCATATCGATGATCTTTTTCTCGATCTTCTCGTCCAGCGCCGAAATATTGCGCAGCACCGCGCTGATGGTTTCCCGGCTTTGCCGGATGGCTTCCTCGCCCTCCGGCCTGTCCAGGTACCCCGTCTGCTGCAGCGAGCGTATCTGCTCGTCGAGCAGGGTGACTTCCTCGATCTTTTCCTTTCGGGCGTTGAAGGTCTGCTGCATCTTTTGGAGCAGCTCGTCCGTATCCGTATGCGTGGAAACAAATCGATCCAGATCCAGCGTGATCTCATAGATCGACAGCAGCATCCCCGCCTTTTCCTGATACAGCAGCGTCATTCCCGCCTCCATCGTCCCGCCTTATTCCTCTACGGCGTAGGTGTGGCCACATTCGTTGCGGATACCCTGCCATGCTTCGCGCAGATTCTCCGCAACGGAGATCACGGGCTCGACAAGGCTGACGTCCTTTGCCATATTGGCCTGCGCGGTCTGCCAGAGCATAAAATCATACAGCTTCATGAGGCTTGAGGAAACCTCGTAGCGCAGATCCAGGCTGTGCAGCAGCTCGTCGATGATATCCTGCGCGCCGATAAAGCATTTATTGGCCATGGCGTAATCGTGATCCTCGGTATAGAGCTTGGCCAGCTTGAGCTTTTTGATAAGGCCGTCGTAAAGCATGATGGTTAGCTCAATTGGGCGCGCCATCATCACGTTGTCGTTCTGATATCGCTGCAGGGCGTTCGCCGTTGCATATGCGCTCATATACATAGTCTAATCCTCCTCGCCTTATCAGGCAATGCTCATTTGTGCGCCAAGCCACTCGCTCTGTGCGGTAAGCTGCGAAAGCAGCGTCTCCATCTGCGCATATTTGAGATAATAGCTTTCCTGCTTGTCGTAAAGCTTGCTGAGCAGGTCGTCCATATCGTCGGTGTAATCGTCGATTTTCTTAGAGGTATCCGAGATCACGCTGCCGCGCATCGTGGAGCTGAAATCCTTCATGATGTTGGAAACGCGCGTAAAGAAGCCTTCCTTGGAGGTGTTGGGCGCAGTCGCCGCGACGCCGCTCGTATCCACGGCGTTCATGGTCTTTTGCACGGCGGTGGGATCGGCCTGCAGCATGCTCGTAAGCTTTTTTTCGTCCAGCTCCAGCTTGCCCTGGCTCGTCTTCCAGTCATCCGAGCTCCAGCTTACCGTGCTGATGCCCAGATCCATCATGCTAAGGCCGGTCTCCTCGTTTTTGACCAGCAGCTGCGAACGAAGGCTGGTGAGCAGGTCACCTATGGCGGAATCGTTGCGAAGGATACCGCTCTTGGCCTTCTCGTCCCACTTTTTCGCCTCGTCCTCGCTCAATTCCTCGCGCTGTTCATCCGTCAGCGGCGGATACTTGCTGTTGACGTCCTCGGTGTAATATTTGTTGAGCTTCTCAATGAGGCCGTTATAGCTTTCCACAAACTTCTTCATCGCGTCCACGGTGGGCTGGGTATCCCGCGTGACGCCGGCCTTAAGGCCCACGCCGTCCGTCGCCGCGTAGTCGCCGGTGATGTTGAAGGTGATGCCATCCTTGGTGATGGTGTTGGATTCGCTCGTGATAGTTGTCTCCACACCGTTCGCGTTGACGGTCATGGAAGCGTCGGTGCCATTGACCGTCGCATCCGCCAGGCCGAAAGCGCCCAAGCCCTCGATCGTAAGCGCACTGGCTGCGCCCGTCTTGGTATTGGTGATGGAGAAGGAATTGCTAAGCTCGCTGAAATTGAAGGTAACGCCCGCCTCCGTGTCCGTATTGATGGTGTTCATCATGGAACGAAGGGTCGTCTTTTCCGGGTCGAACGTGAAGTTCTTGCCGTTGATGGTGACGCCGCTCGTCTCAAACGCCGTGATCCATGCGTCCAGCCGGGGCATATCCTCGGGCTGCGTGTTTTTGCGCAGCGCTTCAAGAATGGTGTCGTCACGGCTGATCTGCGCCGTATGCGCGCCCTCGTCCACGCCGAAGAAGCCGCCGTCGCCAAAGGCCTTGCCCGTGATGTTGGTAAGCGTTAGCTTGCTCGTGTCGCCGGTATCAAACTGGAAGGCAACGTTGATGTCGCCATTCTCGTTCGGCGCGCTTTCCGACATGGAAAGCGTCACGCCCTTTTGGGCAAGCGCATCTTTGAACGCGCCCATCGTGGTATCCTGCGAGAAGGTCATGGTTTCCCCGTTCACGCCGATCTTGAGGTCCTCGCCCGCATTAAGGCCGAATCTGAGGCTTAAATCACCGATCGTCATGTCCTCAAAGCTCGTGTCCGCAGGAACGCTGAATACCGTTGCCTGTCCCCACGCCCGCGTAGTGCCCGTGGTGGCGGCAGCGCCGACACGGCCTGCCGTGGCGGCGGTCGTGCGCAAAATATTGAAGGAGGTGGGAAGCGCGGACGCGCCCGCCGTAATGGACACGGCGCTGTTCTCCTCCAAGGTGGTCTTGAATACGTTATAGGTGGAAGCGCTCGTCATGGTGTTGGCGCCCAAGACGCTCAGATAATCCGAACGCATGGCGTTGGCTTCCTTATAGATTTCATTATAGGCTTCCAGCCGCCAAGACGCCTTTTCCTTCGCCTGAAATACCTTATCGATCCTGGCCTGATCGGTAGCGACCGCGCTTTTGACCAGCGCGTCGGTATCTAAGCCGGAATAAAGGCTTGTCAGGCGGTTTGAGCTTAAAGAATCAATTGAAGATGCCATTGTTTTCTCTCCTTTTTCGGCGCGTCCATGCGCCTGTCCCTTGGTTTTCGGTTACATTGCGGGACGCTGGCGACTTCCCTGTCGCCTCCCACTATGTATCATATCGTCACAATCGGCGCGCACTTTAGTGCGCCGTCAGGATTCTTTACATACTTTTTTCTCTTAGGCGTGGGCAAAATACTGCACCTCGGGCAAAGACGCGCTATATACGTTGGTGATATAGGCGTTGTTGAACAGCCGCCGCCCCGCCTGCGCGATGGCGACGCCCTTGACGGGATCGTAGCCGCCGTCCTCGGAGGGCACGACCACCTGACAGTGCCCGTGGCCGCCGCTGTTGTTTTTCCAGATGGTCACCGCGGGATGACCCTGATTGGCTAATTTTTGCGCCTGCTCCGCGGACACCTCATACCAGCCGTATTTCTCGCCCACGCTGTTGAGCCAGTCGGATGTACGGTTGGCATTCATATAGCGCACGTCCGGGTCGTCCGGGGTGGTAGGCGCGCCCGTATTGGCGTTGGTGTGATGCGGGATCTCCGCCCCCATGGCCTTGGTCACGTCCCATTGGAAGATGTTGCAATAGGTGTTGCCGTCGCGCGGCTGATAGCGCGCGTTGTTCTCCACGTTGAACTGATCCACCACCGCCCGGTAAAGCTCCGCGCTGCGGTTGCCAATGCTGGAGATGAGGCGTTCGGCGGCGGCAAAGCGCGAGCTCTTTTCCGCATCGTTTTGTGCGGCGACCGCGGGCGTCTGCGTCTGTGCCTGCTGCACCTGCTCCGTCTGCTGCTGCGCAGCGCTGTACTGCTGCTGCACCCACGGCATGACGCTACCGATCTCGCTGAATTGAAGGCTGGAAGTGTTCTTATACCTGTTTTGCAGCAACGCCACCAGCGACATCATAGCGCCGGAGGTTCCCGAGGAACCGCCGCAAAGGCTGCTGATCAGCAAGGGCAGCAGCATAGCCATGCCCTTATCCTCCGCGCTCGCCACCGTATCGGCGGCGCTTGCGCCCACGGCGCCCGTCATTTCGGATTGCAGCATGCTTGAAAATATCCCGCCGCCGCTTTCCGCGCTGCGCGTCGCCTGCGCCGCGTACGCCTGTGCGGCGTTGCGCGCAACAGCGCTGATCTGCATGTTTGTATCGATCGGCATGCCCGCCCCTCCTTTTTGAACTACAAGCCCAGCATATTCAGCAGAGCTTTCTCCTTAAAGGGCTTAATCATAAACGATTTCGCGCCCAGCTGCAAACATTCCTTGATAAATATCTCCTGCCCCATGGCGGAGACAACGATGACCCTCGCCTTGCGATCCAGCTCCATGATCCGGCGCAATACCTCCTGCCCGCTCATGCCCGGCATGGTGAGATCCAGCAGCACCACGTCCGGCTTGACACGCTCATACATGGCAATGGCCTCATCGCCGTTTTCCGCCTCCGCAGCGATCTCAACGTCGCTGCCTTGGAGCATATTCCGGTAGGTCACGCGCATATACAAAGCGTCGTCCACAACCATTACCCTCAGCATGATACCCCTTTCCGCGCAAAGCAAGGCTTTCGCATCGCCTTCGCTATATCGTCCTTTCGCCCTGTCCCGCCGTTTTGATAAGCAGCTTCTCCGTCTCGGGATCAAAGGTGATCGTGCGTCCGTAGGTGCCCAGCGTGTCCTCCGCAACGATGGGGATGCGCATGGCCTTGAGCACCTCCTTGCACACCTGGACGTTGCGCGCGCCTACATTGAGAAGATCGTTCTTCGCGGTGGCGCTGGAATAGTTGAACATGTGCGCGCCACCCGCCAGCTTGCATTTGAACATGGGCTTGACGGGCGCCATCTGCGCCGCCAGCTTCTGCGCCAGAAGCACGATGCCCGTATCCGCGAACTTCGCCTTGTTGACCACGTCCCCGCCCGGCGTGCTGCGCGGCAGCAGCACATGCACCATGCCCGAGATCTTGAAGCGGCTGTCATACAGCACAACGCCGCAGCAGGAGCCAAGGCCGATGGTCGATATCTTGTCCGGTGCGCGCACGATATTCATATCGGCGATCCCGATGATCGTAGTAGCCATTCTTCTCCGATCTCCCGCTTATACGCCAAGCGCGGTCAATAAGCGGCTGTAAGATTCTATGGTGGAGACCAGATAATACTGGCCCGTCATTTCCACATCATCGCTGATGAACTGCGTGTCCATATACAATGCGTTTTCGCCCATCTCGCCGTACACCACGGCGGGCAGGTTCATGACCGCCATGACCATATCCACCGCAAGCGCCGGAACGGACGGCGTAATGGTCATACCGCCCATGCTGCTCAGCGCCGAAAGATACGCGCCGATAAGGATGTTGCCCACCTCCGCGATGGGCTGGAGCTTTTCGTTAAGCTCGGTATAGGGGATATGCGCGTGATCGATGCGCTCCCCCGTCAGCACCGTCAGCAGCTCACAGGCGGAGGGTACCGGCATATTCATCATCACAAAGCCTTCCATATCCCCGGAAATCTGCACCACGGTGCTCACGATGATCTCCTCGGGGCTGCTGTATGCCTTTGTCAATTCTGAAAAGGGGATCAATTCGCAATGGGGTACGCCGATATCTACTTTTGTATTCATCATGGTCGCCAGCGCTGTGGACGCGTTGCCGGAGCCTATATTGCTCAATTCCCGAAGTATGTCAAGATGGCTCGCTTCGATTTGCATGTTGCCGTTATTCCTTTCAGCCATATATATGGATATCCTTTTCCATTATATCGCAAGTTGCATGCGTTTGTTAAGCCTTTTTCTCGCACAATCTTCCAAATCCACCCTGCAAATGGGCGAATCTGCTTAACTTTCCCTCCTTTTCTTGCGATACTGTGTTAAAATGTATTCATCCATCCTCCCTGCTACAGCGGCACAGCCGCAGATCGGAGCATAGGCATGCCCCTACAAATCCAAAATATCCATACCACACAGCCTGCCCTGTCCGTGCCGCAGGCGCAGGACGGACCGCTTGCGCAATACCAGCCGGGCGATACGCTCACGGCGGTCGTCACCTCCACGGACGGAAAAACAGCCGCCCTGCAGCTGCCCGACGGAACGCAGATAGAAGCCGCCATGCAGGCGGGGCAGCAGCTGGAGGCGCAGGACGCGCTGACGCTGCAGCTTAACCAGCTCGCCGGCCGCGCGGCCACGCTGCGGCTTGTCGCCGTGAACGGCCAGCCCGTTACGGCGGAGGTGCCCGTGCTGGACTTTAAGCTGATGCAAATGGACGTTGCCCCCACGCAGGCCAACCGCACGGCGGCGGCGCTGCTCTCCCAGCTTGAAATCCCCGTAACGCCGCAGGCGATCGCGCAGTTTGAAAGCATCACCCGAAGCTACCCCCTGCTGCCCGTAGAACAGGCGGCGCTGCTCGCGGCCTCCGACATCCCCGCCACGCCGCAAAACGTGGCCGCCTTTATCCAGTTTCTCCAATCCCCCGTGCAGGCGGAGGAATTTGCGGCCGCGCTGCGCGCGCTGACACAGCCCGCCGGGCAGTCCCCCGACGCCGCCCAAACAGGCGGCGCCGCGCAACCGGGCGCCTTTTCCGCCCAGCTTACGGATGTGCTCGCGCAGCTCTCCCCCAAGCTTGCGGCCTTCTTCTCCGCCAACGCGGATGCACAGGCCGCGCCGGCTGCGCCGCAAAACGCGGCCGTGCAGCCCAATGCGCAAAACGCGGCTGCGGCGCAGCCGGCACCAGCGCAGGCCGACGTGAGCGGGCAGGCGGCGTTTGCACCGCTTACGGGTATGCCCGCGGACGCGCGCGCCGTGCAGGACGCCCTGCAAGCCATCTTTCCCAAGCTTCTTCCGCAGGAAAGCGAAGCGTTGGGCAAGGCGCTCCAAAGGGCAGTACCCGCCCTCTCCTCACGCGTGGCGGCGCTCACGGACGCAGCGGCGGGCAGCGCAAGCCCTGCCGCCAAGCAGGTGACACAGCTTGGCAACCAGTTCTGCCAGCAGCTGCAATTCGGCAACGAGCTGGGCACCCTCTACTATACGCAAATTCCCTTTTCGCGGCAGGATCAGCAGTCCAATGCCGAGCTCTATGTGCTCAAGCGCAACGGCGGCAAAAGGATCGATCAGGACAACGCCACCATCGCCTTGTGCCTGCAAACCCGCAGCATGGGTCTGGTGGAAACGCTGCTGCAGGTAAAGGACAGAAGCTTAAGCTTTCGCTTTCGTGTGGAAAGCGCACAGGTGCGCGAGTTTTTCCAATCCAACCTCGACGCCCTCCGCGCACGCCCTTTCCCCGTGCAGTACCATGTAAAGGATATGAACGTGACCCTGCTTGAAAGCCCGCTCACACCCGTCAACGCCACCAGAGAAATGCTTGACGCCTTCGGGCAAACGCCCAACAGCGCGGGCGTGGATATTTCTCTTTAAGGAGCACACATGGAAGAAGAAAAGACAAGGCGGCGCGGGCTTGCCAAGGCCGTCGCCATCCAATACGATCCCGAAACGGACGCCGCTCCCCTTTTGACCGCGGCGGGCCAAGGATACATGGCGGAAAAAATAGTAGAGATCGCCGCGGAAAACGATATCCCCATCGTGCAGGACAAACAAGCCGCCGACCTTTTGTCTCAGCTTTCAGTCGGCGACGCGATCCCGCCGGAGCTGTATCAGGTCGTGGCGGAAATATTGGTTTTTATTACGGAAACGGATGATAAGGCGGCGAAAAAGTTCCACCTGTAGTTGCGTATCGACGGTCTGGGTGTGGTTTTTGCTTTGTTATTACAGCATCAATAATAGGTCAGGGGCTTGTTCTGCTCCTCGTGGTGGGGCTTGGCCTTGATTTTTTGCGCCGCATCCAGCATGACCTGATAAAGACTGATCCGGTTTTGGATGGCCGCCTGCCTGCACTCCTCAAAGGCCATGCCCGCCTCCGTTACCACATAGCGGGGCGGAAGCTGGTTGAGTACCAAAGCCCGGGCGTCCAGCCTGCATCGCTCGCACATGCAGCAGCCCTCCTGCTCCATCACCTCGTCGATGCTGCCATCGACGGTCTGTTCCATTACGTTGATCAGTTTGAGCATCGGTTCCCCTCCCGAAAAAAGAATTACACCCTGCTTTGTATCTTGAGCTGGTTGAGCAGAACGCTCGGCACCATGTCAAGCGACGCCTGCCGCGCCACCGCGCCAAGCTTCATGGCCTCCATCGGCATGCCGTACACCACGCAGGAATTCTTATCCTGCCCTATTGTGAAAGCGCCCGCCTGCCGCATCTTGAGCATACCCTTCGCGCCGTCAGCCCCCATGCCCGTAAGCAATATGCCCACGCCCGCATCGCCGGCCGACAGGCTCACGGATTCAAACAAAACATCCACAGAGGGGCAATGACCGCTCACCTTGTCCGCTTCGCCCAGCTTGATAAAGTACTGCTCCCCCTGCTTCACCACGCGCATCTGCCGATCCCCGGGCGCGACAAACGCCATACCCGGCCCGATCAGCTCGCCGCCCTGCGCCTCCCGCACGGACATGGCGCATTCCTTATCCAAACGCTCCGCATACATGCGCGTAAAAACCGGCGGCATATGCTGTGTGATGACGATGCCCGGCATATCCCCCGGCAGCGCCTTGAGCACGGCGCTGATCGCCTCCGTGCCGCCCGTGGACGCGCCTATGGCCACAAGCGAGCGCGCGTTCCACGCCGCCGACATCTTCCGGGTAAGGGACGGGCTTGCGCCCATGCCCTCCTGCTGCTGCACGCTTCTCCCCGCCATAGGCGTAGGGATGCGCGCCTCCGCCGCCGCCGCGATCTGTTCGGCCAGCGAATCGATGAACGCGGGCATATCGCCCGCGTCCGGCTTGGCGACAAAGTTCACAGCGCCCGCGCGGATAGCCTCGAACACGATGCCGTTTGCCGCACTGACCACCACCACCCGTACCGGGTGCTGGGGCATCAGTATCTTTAAAAATTCCAACCCGTTCATGCCCGGCATTTCCACGTCCAGCGTGACCACGTCCGGGTCAAGGCGGAGTATCTTTTCCTCCGCGTCCATGGCGTCGGCAGCCGTAGCGATGATCTCGATTTCAGGATGCGCGCTCAGACCTCTGGATATCGCCGTCCGAAAGAGCGCGGAATCGTCCACAATGATCGTTCGTATACGCTTATGGTTGAGCATACTGCCTCCCAAATGATCCTCTATTTGCCGCCGGTCGCCTCGGTAAGCATCATGGGGTTCAGCTCCGTGATGCGTACGCCGTAATTATCGTCGATCACGACCACCTCGCCGCGCGCCACCTGTATGCCGTTGACCAGCACCTCGACCTCCTCGCCCGCGAGCTTGTCAAGCACGACCACCGAGCCGACGTTGAGATCGAGCACCTGCTTGATCGTCTTTCTGGCGCGACCCAGCTCCACCATGACCTCCATGGGAACATCCATCAGGCGGTAGATATTCTGCTGCTCCGCCGTCATAGGCTGGTTGACGTTGGAAAAGGAGGGATAATCCACCTCCTGCACGTTTAATTGGTTTGGATTACGCACGACGTTGCTGCTCCTTTCCGGCATAACGGGCATCGGCGGCTGCATTGGCTGCGCATACACAGGCGTCTGCCCATAC
>JAUNJX010000017.1 GCA_030533005.1 Clostridia bacterium
GAGCATCTGCCTTACAAGCAGAGGGTCACAGGTTCGAGCCCTGTTGTTCCCACCATGGCCCGGTAGTTCAGTTGGTTAGAATGCCAGCCTGTCACGCTGGAGGTCAGGGGTTCGAGCCCCCTCCGGGTCGCCATTATCCAAACTGCGCACATGCCTCGGTAGCTCAGTTGGTAGAGCAAGGGACTGAAAATCCCTGTGTCGGTGGTTCAAGTCCACTCTGAGGCACCATTTTCCATATGATGCGCGGCGCGTGTCATATGGAAAATGGATTTATTTCCATGGACTTGAAACCGCGACCGCCGCAAGGCGGGGAAAAGGCTGCTGTGCAGCGTTTTCAGCGGTCGGCTTTGCGCATAAGACCGTCTTGCGCAGGGCAAAGCGCAAGCAAACGTGTCTGACATGCGCAAAGAAGTCCACTCCACGGCACCATCATGCGGGAGTAGCTCATTTGGTAGAGCGCCGCCTTGCCAAGGCGGAGGTGGCGGGTTCGAGCCCCGTCTCCCGCTCCAATAAAAAATAGCCCTTCAGGGCTATTTTTTATTGGAAATAGGATGAAAGGGGCTCGAAGGGCGGAACAGAAAAGCGTCCGGTGGACGCTTTTCCCGCCCCGGAAAATCGTGCTAGGCGTGACGCGCGAAGCATGAAATGCGAGCGTGGCCTGCCGATAGCCGATTTTGTGCCCCGTCTCCCCATTGACCCCTTGCGGGTCTTATTTTTATTGGGAATAGAATGGAAGGGGCTCGAAGCTGCGTCCGAGCTTTGCGAGGAAAAATGGCAACAGTGTTGCCATTTTAGCAGCCG
This sequence comes from Clostridia bacterium, assembly GCA_030533005.1. Taxonomy (GTDB): domain Bacteria; phylum Bacillota; class Clostridia; order Christensenellales; family CAG-138; genus JAQVRG01. Next base: position 802 of record JAUNJX010000017.1, read on the forward strand.
GCTTTTGCGAACAAGCCTGCACGCGCTGCGCGAAGCACAAGCGGGCATGGCTGATGTGCGCAAAAGGTGCCCCGTCTCCCCATACACCCCTTGCGGGTCTTGTTTTTATTGGAAATAGGATGAAAGGGGCTCGAAGGGCGGAATAGAAAAGCGTCCGGTGGACGCTTTTCCCGCCCCGGAAAATCGTGCTAGGCGTGACGCGCGAAGCATGAAATGCGAGCGTGGCCTGCCGATAGCCGATTTTGTGCCCCGTCTCCTCATTGACCCCTTGCGGGTCTTATTTTTATTGGGAATAGGATGAAAGGGGCTCGAAGCTGCGTCCGGCCGGCCAATTATTGCGTTTGCCCGATACCGCCGCCCCTACCGCCGCGATCTTACCTGTTGCGCGATGGTCTCAAAGAGCTGCCGGGGGACGATGGGCTTGGAAAGATGCCCGTTCATGCCTGCGCGGAAGGAGGTCTCCACATCTTCGGTGAAGGCGTCGGCCGTCATGGCGATGATGGGAATGGTCTTGGCGTCGGGACGCGCCATGGCGCGAATGGTGCGCGTCGCTTCCAGCCCGTCCATCACCGGCATGCGGATATCCATGAGCACAAGGTCATAGAAGCCCACGGAGGAGGCCGCAAACAGCTCGCAGCCCAGCTTGCCGTTTTGCGCGCACTCCACGATGCAGCCTTTTTTGCCAAGCAAGCTTTCATCGATCTGCGCGTTGAGCGGGTGATCCTCGCAAAGCAGGATGCGCAGACCCTTGAGTATCTCTAAGTCCACCGCGTCATCCGCCTGCCGCTGGGGTGCGGCCGCCATTTCCACCCACAGCTCCACGATGAAGGCCGTTCCCTTGCCCAGCTCGCTTTGCACCGTGATGCTGCCGCCCATGAGCTCCACAAGCTGCTTGACGATGGAAAGACCCAGCCCCGTACCCTGCGTGCTTGCGCCGTAGCGCTCCTCCTGCGCAAAGCTGTCAAAGGCTCTGGGCAAAAACGCCTTGCTCATGCCGCGCCCGGTATCGCTGACGACGTAGCGTTTGTGAATGCGATTGCCCTCGACGGCCAGATTCTCCGAAAGGAATGTGACCTTGCCGCCAGACGGCGTGAATTTGACGGCGTTGGAGAGAAGGTTGATGAATATCTGGTTAAAACGCACCTTGTCCAGCATCACCCACGGCTTTGCCTCCGGCGCGCAAAACACGAACTCGATCCCCTTCTGCCTGCATTGCTCGCCTATGACGGTCTGGATGGTATTGGCAAATTCGTCCAGCAAATAGGGCTCCGGCTGCAAAACCACCTTCTTGTTCTCGATGCGGGACATGTCCAGCACATCGTTGATGATGCCCAGAAGATAGTCGCCGGAAACATGGATCTTCTCCAAATATTCATCCTTTTGCGCGGCGGTGGCGTCCCCCGTCATCTCGGAGCCGGACATGGCGAGTATGGCGTTGAGCGGCGTGCGCATGTCGTGGCTCATATGGGAAAAGAAATCGCTTTTGGCGTGGTTTGCCGCATTCGCCGCGTCTACGGCATTTTGCAGGGCGTGCCTCTGGCGTTGCTCCTCCTCGTAAAGATCGGTGATATCCCGGCGGATGAGCACGATATCCTCCTGCGTCTCATCCAGATAAAACGCGCGCGTCTTTTTACGGAGCACGCGCCCCGCGCCGTTGTTAATGCGATACGCCAGCTTGATGACCGGCTCCTTTTGCAGCGCCGCGGTCAGCTTTTTCACAAGGAAGAAATCCTCGCAGGCCGCGCGGTCGGCAGGGAGCACGGCGTTATCGATCACCCCTTGCATATGCGCGTCAAAATCGAACTCCCGCTCCTCCGCCATGGGGCGCACGGCGTCCCTGATCTTTGCAAGCCACCCGCGCCCGCTTTGGACGTTGAGCACGCAGACGGATTCGATCTCCTCATCCAGCGTGCTCTCCATGGCGAGGCGATCCTTGCGCTCCGTATCGATATCGCGGGTATAGAGGAAGGCTATGATCTCGCCGGAATTGGGTCGCTGCATGGTCGTGGCGACGGAGCGCACCCAGCGCAGCCCCTTTCCGGGCAGCACGCGGCGATGCAGCAGGGTGATGGAGGTCTCGCCCCGGTCATAGGCGCGCAAAAGCGCGTCGGAGAACAGCGTTTCCCGCACGCGTTCCTTATCCTCCGGCGCGATGTTTTGCAGCAGCGCCTCGCGCAGCGTTTCGCTTACCGCAACGCCCGGCTGCATGCCAGCAACATCGTCATACAGGGAATGATACTCCTCTATGACGCGCGTGGTCAGGTTGAGCTGATAATAGTTGACGGCGTTTTTGATAAGCTCCCGGCGCAGCTGCAGCTCATGCTCGTAGCGAACCTGCATCTTCTGCTGGAGATCCGCGTTGATGGAAAAGCCGATCGCCATGCGGTTTTGAAACGCCGGGTCATGCAAACGCGTATACACGACATGCTGCCATTCGTACTGGCCGGTATGCTTATTGAGCATGCGGACGGTGCATTCGCTGTTCTCCGCCCCCTCCCGCATCTGTTGATACAGCCGCACGAATTCCGGCTCGTCGTCCGCAAATACGTCCCCCGTCCCCAAAATGGTGTCCGGCATATTGGGGATAAAGGTGGGATAGCCCAAGGCGCGCGCCTTATTGAGCGTTTGGGAAATGCTTCCGCTATCGATGTCATACAGCCACAGCCCCATGCCGCTCCGCTCGCTCGCCACCTCGATGCCGCGCTGGCTGGTTTCCAGCTGCAGCTGCGTGCGCTTGAGCGCGTCAATATCCGAATAAAAGGCGTAAAACTTGCAGCGTTCCGCCGTACGCTCCGCGATATTGCCCCTGACGTTGACCCAGCGGTAGATGTTTTCACCCACGCGGACGCGGATATCGCGCTCCAGCATACGATCCTCGCGGATGGCGGCGCGCACCTCCTCCGTAAGCCCCGGCACGTCCTCGGGGTGCACAGCGTCGAAAACGGATTCGCTATGCTTTTCCCGGCGAGCAGTGCCCAGCATGGAATAATACCCGTCGTTGAGGTAGACCAGCTCCACGCGCCCGTCCGGGTACGCATGAAAGATGCCCAAGCCTCCGGGCAAACCGTTGACCAGGTCATGCAGGCTGCGCTGTGCGGAAACGCGCTCCGTCTCGTCCAGCAGGTATTCCAACAGCGCCGGCCTTCCCTCCCAGTCGATCAGCTTGCCGCGCAGGTGATAGCAGCGACCCGTAAGATCGCTGGTATATTCCCGAATGGTATAGTTCTCCCGGCTGGCGTCGCGGATATAGCAATCCTCGCACGGCGTCTGTCTCCCTTTTAAATAGCGGTAGCAGGTGTTGCCGCTTGCCTCCTCGACGGGCTTGCCCGCGATCTGCGCGCAGGGGCGGTTGACGTAGAGCAGCGCATAGGTCTGCGCGTCGCAAACATAGATCGCGCTGGCCGCGTCGTCCAGCAACCGATTAAGCAGCGCCGGCTCTGCCCGGCCTGCAAGGTGCGTTTCTGTCATCCTGGCTGTCTGTCCTTTCTTCGCGTATCGCCTTTATCGTTTTTCCAGCAGCTCCTGCAGGGTTGCATACAGGAACTGCGGGTCTATGGGCTTGGTCACATGCGCGTCCATGCCGTTGGAGAGGGAAAGCTCCACATCCGCGTCAAAGGCGTTGGCCGTCATGGCGATGATGGGGATATCGCGGCTCCCCGGCTTATCCAGCGCACGGATGCGCCGCGTAGCGGTCATGCCGTCCATCTCGGGCATACGGATGTCCATGAGGATGGCGTCGAAGTAACCATCCTCGGCATTTGCAAAGGCTTGCAGCGCCTCAAGGCCGTTATTGGTCACCACGATCTGCGCGCCCGCCCTTTGGAGCAAGCGTCGGGCGACCTCCACGTTGAGCGGATGATCCTCCGCAAGCAGTATCCGCTTGCCGCTGAAATCATACTTTGCCCTGCCCTGCTGCGGCTGTGGGCTTATCGTCGCCTTTTCGAGCTTTTTATTCTCCTGCGGGATGCCCAGCTGCACGTCTACGGTGAAGGTGGAGCCAACGCCCTTGGTGCTCTGCACGCTGATATGGCCGTTCATCATGTCCACCATGCTCTTGGTGATGGCAAGCCCCAGCCCCGTGCCGGTGGAGGTAGAAACGAAGCTTGCGGATTCCTGCGCGAAGGCGTCGAAAAGATGCGGCAGGAACTTTTCGTCCATCCCCACGCCGGTATCGCGGATGATGAAGCGCAGCGTTGCGCGATCGCCCGTGCGGCGCGTCTGCGCCATCGTCATGGTCACCTTGCCGCCGGACGGCGTAAACTTCACGGCGTTGCCCAAGACGTTAATCAATATCTGCTGCAGCTTGGTAGCGTCGCCCGTGTAGACGGGCTCCATCTCGCCCTCGGCCGCATATTCGTACGTTACGCCCTTTTCCCCCGCCTGTCCCGCGATCAGATTGTTGACGGAGCCTATGAGCCTGTCAAAATCGAACGCCGCCTTGTTCAGCTCCATATGGCCGCTCTCGATGCGGGACATCTCCAGGATGTCGTTGATGAGCGAAAGCAGATACCTTGCGGACAAGCCGATCTTGCCGATGGCGTCCTCCATGGCGCCCGGATCGCCCACGTCAGAGGCCGCAAGGGAGGATAGGCCGATGATGGCGTTCATGGGCGTGCGAAGCTCATGGCTCATGCGGGAAAGGAACTGGGATTTGGCGGCATTGGCCTGATTGGCAGACTCCAGCGCCGATGCAAGCAGGGCGTTCTTCTCGCTCTCCTCCTGAATGATGGAGGTCACGTCCTCGCGCACCATGGCGATGATCTCGCGCTGCGGATCAAGATAATACTGGATGATCTTTTTAAAGCGCACGCTGCCGTCCGGCCAGATCGCCCGGTACACGAACTGCATCCTGTCCTTTGTTTTGAGGTTTGCGACGATGTTGTCCACCATGACGTTGCGCAGCATCATCTCCCTGTCCTCGGGGTGCAGATACGCGGAGAGCTGCCGCGCCATCCTGTCCGCGTCCTCGCCGCTTGGCGGCGGCACGTTGACCGCACCCTTCTTGTGGAAGGCGACAAAGCGTTTGGTTCGCGCGTTCACACGCGCCACATAGTCGTAGTTCTCGGACGCAAGGCTGTGATACATCAGCTCCTGCATCTTTTCGTCATCCACATTATAGCAGTATTCAAAGAGCAGCACATCCGTACCGTCGGGGTCGCGCAACAGATGCAGGATGTTCTGCACCCATATGACCTCTCCGTTTTGCATGCGGCGGCGATATTCCAGCTTGAATTCCGTTTCGCCGTTTTCAAAATGCGCAAGCAGCGTATCCCTGTCGTTCAAAACGCAGAACTGCTGCCGCTCGTTCTCATCGATGATGAGATCCCTAAGCTGCTCCTCGCTCCCGGTGAAGGCGGTTCGCCCCGCCAGCGGCACCACCTCGCCGCCCTTGTAGTTATATTCCAGCGTTTCCCCTGTGGTGACGTTGAACAAGGCCTGTATCACCAGCTCCTTTTCGCCAAGCGAGGGCTTTTTGCGCTCCATCTCGTATTTGGCCTGCGATTCCTTGGCCGCGATCTCCAATGCCTTTTCGCTTTCGCGCAGCTGCTCCTGCATCTGCATCTGTGCGGTGACGTCGAACATGACGGCGTTGACGATCATATTTTCGCCGTTCCGTTCGGAGAGGGAGCCGCGAATATCCAGATACCGGTAACCGCCCTCCTTGGTGTGCACGCGGCAAACGCAGCTTACCTGCCTGCCCTCGCTTCGCAGCAGTTGGATCTGCGCGTTCAGAACGGGAAGATCCTCTTGAAAGACAAAGCACAGGGGATCGTCGCGCGTGAGCGTTTCATATTCCTCCCTGTCGTAGCCCGTAAGCGAAAAGATGCCGTCGCTCAGGTACATGGTGCGCATGCGCTCCGGCGCGATCTCGTACATGGCGATGCCGCCGGGGATGGTGTCCGTTAAAAGCTTTAAGCGGGCGTAGGCTTCGCGGTTTTCGGTGATATCGCGCCCTGTGCCGTAAAGGCCGATGACGCTGCCCAGAGAATCCCGCAGCAGATATTTGGAGGTGCTCGAATAGCGCACGCCGCCGTCCGGCGAAGGGATGTGCTCCACATAGTTGACAAGCGACTGCCCGCCCTCCATCACCATGCGGTCATCCGAACGGTACTTTTCGGCCAGCTCGCGCGCAAACAGATCATAATCGCTCTTGCCCGCAATCTCTTTTTCATTCTCCAGCCCCACCATCTGCGCGAAGGTACGGCTGCAGCAGATATAATGGAGGTTCCTGTCCTTGACGAACGCAAGATCGGCGGAGGATTCCATCATGGCGGCAAGCGCCGTGGGCAGCATGTCGCGTATGGATATCTCCTCCGTGGAAATGGGCGTATAGGTGGCGTAGATCAGCGTCTTATCCGGCTGCCTTGCCACGTTGCCCACAAGGCGGAAATAGCGGTATTCGCCGCTGCCGTGCAGGATGCGCACGTCGCACTCGATAACGCCATCCGTTTCCACGGCGTTTTGCACCGTTTCCATCAGGCGCTCCCTGTCCGATGGATGCACCACCTCGAACACGGGCGACATGCTCAGATCCTTGAGATCGCGCCCCACAAGCTCACGGTAGCGATGGTTGAGATAGACGACGTGCAGCCCGTCCGCCGCATATTCGTAGATACCCGCGCCGCAGGGCAGATTCTCCAGCAGCGCCTGCCGCTGTGCTTCCAGCTTCATCTGCTCCGACACATCGGTATAGTAGATGTTGAGGAACACCTCGCCCGCATTATTCCGGGTCATGCGCCCAAAGGCCATGATCCAGAGATATTCGCCGTTTGCGTGCAGCATCCTGTATTGGATGCTGCGCGTGCCGCCCGTCTCCTTCATCCCGTTCACGGTCTCGCGGATCAAGGCCACATCCTCCGGGTGGACGCTCCAAAGGATGTTTTCCCTGTAATGCGCCATGATCTCATCGTGCGGCATCCCCAGTATCCTGCAAAGGCCTTCGTTGATATACTCGCCCAGGAGCCTGCCGTCCTCCGTCAGGCGCATGCGGCAAAAGCCGCCCGGCATATCCTGCATGAGCGTGTTGAGCGTCTCGTTGTCGCTCTCGATCCTTTTGTTGAGCGCAAGAAGCTGCGCCGTCGTTTCCGCAACGCGCGCTTCCGCCTCCTTTTGCGCCGTCACGTCATTGGCGACCGCCAGCTGCACGGGCTCCTCCACGCCGGGAAAATCCGCGATGGAGATGTTGCTTTGCATCCACACGATGCTGCCGTCCCGGCGCTGCGCGCGATAGGTGCAGGAGAAGGGCGTGCGCGTCTGGCTCGCCACGCGGGTCGTTTCCGCGACCATCTCACGGTCGTCCGGGTGCACCAGCGCAAACGCCATGGGCACCTCCACCAAAAACTGTTCCCGCGTATAGCCAAGCTGCGCGTAATACTGGTCGTTTGCAAACAGGAATTTCGGCTCGCCGTTTTTAAGTATGACCGCCGTGACGCCGCCGTTGACGTTATCCATGATGGCCTGCAGGCGGCCGGAGGTCTCCAGCACCTTTTCCTCGGCCTTGACAAGCGGCGTAATATCGGTGGTCACGGAAAGCAGCGCGTCGTCGCTCACGCCCTCTATGGCCGTGATGGAGGCGTTGCAGCGCACATGGATGACCGTCTTGTCCCGCTTGATGCAGCGATATTCGTATACGGCCGGCTGCCGCTTGGCGATCACGCGCCGCGCGGTAGCGAGTATGCGCGCGGTATCGTCGGGATGCACAATCTGGAAGGCGTCCGCCACCTCTTTTTCATACTGCTCCCGCGTAAAGCCGAACATGGTGTAATATTCTTCGTTTGTAAAGATGTAGTGTATCCTGCCGTCCGCGTCGATCGTCACCGCCGAAACGCCGCCGTTGACGTTGTCCAAAATGGTGCGAAGCTGTTCGGACGCCTCGTGCTGCCGCCGCTCCGCCTCACGCTGCGCCGTAAGGTCGATGATGGAGCCATACAGCAGCATATCCTCCCCCGCGCGCGCAAGCACGCGTATGGCAACGTGGATGTAGGTATGCGCGCAGCCGTTGGTGAGCGCCTCTATGCAAAGCTCACAGGCGCTCTCCGCGCCCGTGTCGATGGCGCGCTGTATGTTTTCCTGCATGCGCCGCTTGTTTCCCTCGTCCATGTAATCGCGTATCTCGATGGCGAGCGCGTTCTCCATGGTGGCGCCGGGTCCTAAGATGATCTCGGCGTATTTTTGATTGACGCGCAGCAGCTCCGCCCGCCCGTGGCTGTATTCAAATATGCACGCGCCGCCCACATAGCTGTTGAAGATCAGCGTTTCCATGGAGGTAGGGTTCCAGAAGGCGTCGTTGTCCAGCGTATCCAGCGCCTCCATGGCGATCAGCTTCTTTTCTATGCCGTTTTGCGCCGCCACCCTTTCAAATTCGTCGATCGGCATGGGGCGGGCATACAGAAAGCCCTGCACATAATTGCAGCCGATGGAGCGGAGAAAATCCGCCTGCTCGCGCGTTTCCACGCCCTCCGCGATCACGGGTATGCCAAGCCACTTGGTCATGCGCACGACGGATTCGCGTATAGTGCCGCCGCGCTGCGTGTTGCCGGTGTTGGCAAGCAAACGCATATCCAGCTTCAGCACGCTCGCGGGCACGTCCTTGAGGACGTTGAGGGTGGAATATCCGCTGCCGAAATCGTCGATCCCCACGATAAAGCCGTAGGCCGTCAGGCGGGACACGATCTCGATCAATGCCTCGGCGGACTGCACGAAGGCGGATTCCGTGATCTCCAGCCGCAGGAGATCCGGGGGGATGCGGTATGCCTCCATCAGCGAGGTGATGGTCGCAAAGAAATCCTCCCGAAACGCGTCATAGCCGGAGATGTTGACGGAAACGGGAAGCGGTTCCACGCCGCTGTCCAGCCACCGCCGGAGCACCACGCAGCTTTGCTCCCAGACGTATTTATCCATCTCATAGACGAAGCCGTTGCGCTCAAACAGCGGCAAAAATTCCGCGGGCAGCAGCAGCCCCCTTTGCGGGTGCTGCCAGCGTATGAGCGCCTCCGCGCCGATGAGCGCGCCCGTAGCGTGGTTGTACTGCGGCTGTAAATAGACCTCGAACTGTTTTTGTTGAAGCGCCTCCTCCATCTCGCTGATGGTCTGCTGTTCAAGCAGCAGCTCCACGCGCATGGATTCGTCGTAAAGGGCAATGTGCGTGTCAAACCGCCCCTTGACGGACGCCTCCGCCAGCACCGCGCGATCGAACATGGCGCTTACGGACAGCGTCTTATCCTCTATGATATAGCGCCCGACGCTAAAGACGATGGGCGGTATGGAGCCGTCCAGCTCCATCGCCTCCTGTCGTATGCGGGCGATCTGTTCGGAACCCATGAAGCTATAGGGATAGAGCACCGCAAACTGATCCGCCATCACGCGGCAGCATATGCCGCCCGCCGCCCCAAAGCCCTTTTCAAAGATCTCCGCGATAAAGCACAGCACCCTGTCGCCCTTTTCGCTACCGTAACGATCGTTGACGACCTTAAACTTATCGATATCAAAGCAGGCTATGACGTAATAGCCCGGCGGCTGCGCCGCGATCATGCGCCCGGCTCTTTCGATGAAGGCGCTTCGATTATACAGCCCCGTAAGCGCGTCCCGCTCGGCGCGCGCAAAGCGCGCCGCGTTTGCGCGCATGCGCGTTCGTGCGCGCGCACAAACCTTCAGCGTTCGCCGCTTCGTTTGCCCGCTGTCCTTCAAAGAGTCTCTTTTTTTATCCATGTTTGCTTCATCTTTCTGCCTTTGGGGGGGCGGCATGTCAGGAAGGTGTGTTTCTATACTGTTGATGAGATTTTTCTCAGGCCGATCCGCCTATGGCGCAATCGTCTTATGTTATATGCATATAAAATACCTATTCTACTTTATTTTACTTTTTTTTCGTCCTTCCGTCAACACAGGCGAAGCGTTTTTACCCTTTTTGCTTTTTCCATGTGCCCCTTTCACAAAGCCGTTTACGCGCTTCACAGGCTTGTCAAAAGGGTTAGAAGATGCTAACATAGTGCTAGCAGGAAAGGATGGCGTCACATGCAGATCAACGAATCCATCGAAAACTATCTGGAACGCATTTTGATATTGCAGCAGGAGAAGGGCTGCGCCCGCTCCGTGGATATCGCTGCGGCGCTCGGCGTGACCAAGCCCAGCGTCAGCCACGCCACCAAGCTGCTGCGCGAAAACGGCTATATCGAAATGGACAGCGACAACAGCCTGCTCCTGACGGATACGGGCAGCGAGATCGCCGCGCGCATGTATGAGCGGCACAAAACCCTCGCCGCCTTTCTCATGCACATCGGCGTCAGCCGGGAAACGGCGTTCGCGGACGCCTGCAAGATCGAGCACGACATCAGCGCCGAAACCTTCGACGCCATTTGCAGGCACGCCAAGGGAACGCAGGCATAAGGAGCATTCCGATAGAAGGCAGGTAGAATGATGAACGACATACTGAAAATAGGGATCGGCGTCGCCATTCCGCTTCTGGGCACGACCCTTGGCGCGGCGATGGTGTTCTTTATGAAGGGCGAAATGAAGGCGGGGCTGCAAAAGGCGCTGCTGGGCTTTGCCTCCGGCGTGATGATCGCGGCGTCCGTGTGGTCGCTGCTCATACCCGCCATCGATATGGCGGAGGCGGCTGGCGGCGTCGCGTGGCTTCCGGCGGTCGCGGGGTTTCTGCTGGGTATGGGCTTTTTGCTGCTGCTTGACACCATCATACCGCACCTGCATATGGACGCGGACGCGCCGGAGGGCAAGCCCTGCGGCCTGGGCAAATCCCTGATGCTTGTACTTGCGGTGACGCTGCACAACATTCCGGAGGGCATGGCCGTGGGCGTGGTGCTTGCCGGCATGCGAAGCGGCGGAAACGTCATCACCACGGCGGGCGCTTTGGCGCTTTCCATCGGCATTGCCATACAGAATTTCCCCGAAGGGGCGATCATCTCCATGCCGCTCGTCTCCAGCGGCCTTTCCAAGCGGAAATCCTTTTTCTACGGTTTCCTTTCCGGCGTGGTGGAGCCCGCAGGCGCTATCGTGACCATCCTGCTCACGGCGCTTGTCACCCCCATCCTCCCCTATATCCTCTCCTTTGCGGCGGGCGCCATGCTCTATGTGGTGGTGGAGGAGCTTATTCCGGAGGCGCAAGCGGGCGAGCACAGCAACATAGGCACCATCGGCGCCGCGCTCGGCTTTGCGCTGATGATGCTGCTGGACGTGGCGCTGGGATAGACTTCATCAAAACTCAATGAAAGCTTTAGGCTTTTGTAATGATTTTGTGATGAACGCTTTCCCCGTTCATGCTATTATAATCGTGCAAGTGATCCATGGTAATGAAGTAACCCCCTTTCATAGACCGAACCGAAATAACAGGCTCCGCAAACGCGGAGCCTTTCTTCTTTGTTGATATTTACAATTTGCAGCGGTTCGCGCAAAGCGATTGCGCTAAACCCTCTACGCGTTCCAGCGCTGCACCGCCGCAGCAAGCGCGTCGCAGATGCGCGCAGCGCCTTTGCCATCCAGCGCACAGAGCGCCGCGGCCGCCGCCTTTCGCTTCGCGTCGTCCCGCAGGAGCGTGACGCAGCACGCCGCCACCTCCTCCACGTTCTGCCCCGTCTGCGCCCAGCCGTGGGAGAGAAAGAAATCCAGATTACGCGCCTCGCACCCCTCTACCGTACAGTCAAGCACCATGGGCAGGCGCTTGGCCGCGGCCTCGGTGATGCTGATGCCGCCGGGCTTGGTCAAAAACACATCCGCCGCGTCCATGAGCTGCGGCACCTCGTTGGTATAGCCATAGAGACGCACGTTCTCCGGCTTGTTCTTATTGATCTCCTCATACAGCCGTTGGTTGGAGCCGCATACCGCGCACAGGCTGTCGCCGGGCGCAAGCTGCTCGCTCAAGCGGTACACCAGCTCCCTGATGGGGCCGCTGCCCATGCTGCCGCACATCAAAAGGAGGTTCCTGCCCTCGGTGGGCAGCTCCATGCACGCCTTGGCCGTCCATTTGTCGGCGCACGGCGCAAAGCCGCTGTGCACGGGAATGCCGCTTACCACGATGCGGCTTCTTTCGATGCCCCGGGATACGAATTCCTCCGTCAGATCCTCGTGCGGGATGAACACAAGCTCCGCGTCCCCCTCCTCGGCGGAGGGGTGGCAGGTGTAATCGGTGGATAAAAAGCCCGTGGGCAGCTTGCCCTTGCCATCCCGGTGCAGCTGCGCCACCATCATGGCGGAAAACACATGGACGGAGAGTATCGCGTCATACCGCTCCGTTTCCAACAACGCTTGCAAGCGCGCGGCGCCTGTAGAAAAGAAGGTGTTGAGGGTCGTGCCCTCGTCAAAGATCGCGGGGTGATTTTCCGCGTACGCGTAGCCCGTGCCGAACGCCTTAGGGGCATAGCGGTAGATGCGGGCGTGCCACACTGAAATGAATTCCGACGCCTTCACCGAGATCAGCCCCAGCGCATCCACAACGTCGCAGCTTTCGCCCCGGCGTTCCATCTCCTCCTTGACGGCGTCGGCACAGGAATTGTGCCCCTGCCCCGTGTTGCAGGTCAAGATCAGCAGCTTCATCCTGAAATCCTCCATTCCGTCTTATGTTACGCTTTGCCGTTCTCCTTCATCCAGTCCTTGTAGAAGTTATAGTTGTTCTTGCCGTGGTTCTTGGTGTAATACAGGGCGCAGTCGGCATTGCGGTACAGCGTTTCAAAGCTCTCCCCGTCGCGGGGATAGACGGCGACGCCGATGCTGACGTTGATGGGCACGCGCCCCTCCAGCGTTTTGTGCAGCGCCGTGCATAAAAGCTGCGCCTTGCGCCTGATGACGCCGTCGGAGGTCATGTTGGGCAGGCATACCATGAACTCGTCGCCGCCCACGCGCCCGATGATATCGTCGGCGCGCAGGGTTCGTTGGAGCTGTGCCGCAAAATCGATAAGCGCCATATCCCCCGTGGCATGGCCGAATTCATCGTTGATGTGCTTGAAATCATCGATATCCATCAGCATCACGACATGGTTTGCTGCGGGCGCGCGCGTAAACAGCGCCTTCACCCTTGTGACGAAGGTCTCCCGATTGAGCACGCCCGTCAGGGAATCCTGCTGCGCCTGCGCAAGAAGCGAAAGCTCCTCCCGTTTCTCCTCGTCGATATCCTGATGGGTCACATACGCCTTGATGTCCTGTGAATCGGGATAGTGCACCAGCTGCACGGTGATGCGCCGCCAGCGGTTGCTGCCGTCCTCCATGACATACCGGTATTCCAGCGTATCACGGTTTTCGCCGCTGAAGTATCTGCCAAGCAGGCGCTTGCGATCCATGAGGTTCGCAAAGGCTACCTGATCGTCCTTGTACACCCATTTTTCCACAAAGGCCTTGGTGCGCGCGTCAAACTTGCCCGCTATCGCTTCGTCATAGGCCGTCACCAGCGCGCCGCGCGCGCCGTCGCACGCGTCCCGGGTAAGGTTCCATTCATAGAGCGCCGTGTCCTCAAAGGGCGTATCCTCCAGCTCCTGCCGCCATTTCTCGTAGGCCATGGCCTGCTCCCGCTGCTCGGTATAATCGCAGTAGGAGATGATGGCGGTCTCCGGCTTGCCCGCCTCGTCGAAAAGCGTCGTGGCGATATGCCGGAACCAGCGGCGCGTCCCATCCGTCTGCTGCATGAGGATATCGGCGGTGACGGGGCTTTCGCCGCTGCGGATGCGCCTGAAAAAGCTCTTGTACGCCGCCATGCTCTCGGGCGCGATCACACCGGAACGGATCAGCGTATCCTCCACGTTCTCGCAGGTCTGCGGAATGGCAAGCAGCGCGGGCGACTCGCCGCTCTGGCTGGCAGCGCCGGTTTTCACGTCACAGCGGAACACGTTCCTGCCGCTTTGCTTCGCAACGATGCGGAACTGCTCGCTGAGCAAATGCGCGTTTTCAGCCTCCCGCTGCAAGCTGCGCGTTTTCGCCCGCTGCCAAAGCGTGATGAAAAGGGCGAACAGCGCAAGCACGCTTGCAAGCAGCACCGTGATCTCATCGCCAAACGCCTGCACGACCTCGTTCACGGTAAGGCTGGGCTGCACGGAGGCAACGCCGCGCAGGAGGATCGTACGCATGTCCTCCTCCGTGAGGCTTTGTATCGCCTTGTTCAGTATGCTTGCAAGCAGAGGATCTATGCTTTGATAGGCCATGCAGTAGCTACGGCCTTCCTGCCGGGTGGGTATGACAATCAAATTGTGCATGCCCTCCTGCGCCACATAGAAGGATACGGAAAATTCGTTGCCATAGCCGTAATCCGCTTCCCCATTGTGGACGGCAAGGATCGTCTCGTTGCGGGTATTATAGTATTTGACGTTTTCGGGATCGACGCCCTCGGGCACGGTGCCGCCGCGCGTGGCCGCAAATATCCTGCCGTTGAGATCGTCAAGCTCGCCCAGGCTGTCGTTGGCAAAAAGCACCGTATTGCAGTGCAAAAACGGCTCCGTGCAGGTAAAATCAGGGAAAAGCGTTTCCGTATAAGGATAGGAAAGGCAGGAGATGATATCCGCGTCACCCTTTTCGATCAAGCTGCGCACCTCGTCCGCCTGCTTTGCCGTGACATAGGAAAAGCGCAGGCCGGTAAGCCATGCGAAATGCTCGTGCATCGCCACGGTGATGCCCGCGGGCACGCCGTCCGCATCCAAATATTCCAGCGGCTCTATCCCGGGAATGATCAAAAGATGCACCTCGGGATGCGCCTGTATATATGCCTTTTCCTCCTGCGTCAATCCTATATCCGGCGCCACGGTACCCACCTCCGCCGCAGCGGTGGCGGGAAAGACCGCGAACATTGCGCACAGGCAGAGGATCAGGCAGAGGATACTCTTTTTCGTTTTCATTGCCTTCCCTGCTTCCTGTTTGATTGTCAAAATTTGTATGGCTATCTCTACTTTACACTATGTCGTCCCCGTTTGCAATGTCGCCTTGCGCCGCCGGTTCCTTCGCCTTGGACTTTTTAAGCGTGCTCAAGGAAAAGATCGCAAGCCCCGTCCAGATGAACAGGAAGGTGATCAGCCTTTCGCGCGTGAGCGTCTCGCCCATCAAAAGGCCGCACAGCAGGCTGATGCTGGGGCTGATATATTGGAAGAAGCCCAGCACATAGAAGGGCAGATGGATCACGCCCACGGAATAGAGGATCATCGGCATCGCCGTCACGGCGCCAGAGGCCGCCAGCAATAGCCAGCCTCTAAGATCGACGCTTGCAAAGCCGTTGTCCCCCATGCGGAAAAACAGCAGGAACAGCAGTGCAAAGGGCGCCATCATCAGCGTTTCCGCCGCGATGCTCACAAGCGGCTCCACCTGCGCAAACTTTTTAAGCGCGCCGTAGATCGCAAAGGCCAGGCTAAGTGCGATCGCCATGCCGGGAAAGCTGCCAAACTGGAGCGCACTCACCGTCACGCCCGCCACAGCAAAGAGAATCGCCACGATCTGCCATTTGTTGCAGCGCTCGTGAAACATGAACAGGCTAAGCCCAAACACCACCAGCGGCCCCATGTAGTAGCCCATGCTGGTATCCAGCACATGCCCCGACTGCACAGCCCATATGAACAGCCCCCAGTCCAGCAGCAGGAAAAACGATGCCGGCGCAAGGTAGCGAAGCGTCGCCTTATCCATAAAAACGGCCTTGAGCTTGTAAAGATCCCCGCGAAGTGCCAGAATGCTCACGCAGAACACGACGCTCCACACGATGCGGTTCGCCAGTATAAAAAGGGAGTCATAGCCCGCAAGCAGATCCCAAAACAGCGGCTGCAAGCCCCACATCACATAACACGCCAACACCAGCAAAACGTTTTTCCTATTCATGGCCGCACTCTTTCTTCCGTAGAAAATACTTTTGCACATTGTATTCCATCCCACCCGCGCGGTCAAGAAAACACCTGCTTTTTTTACCTTTCTTTTTTTTACGAAGCAAGGGCGTTTATCCTTGCAAAATAAACAAAAGTGTAATAAAATGAACGCACCTGCTTTACTTGGCGCTTGGCACGCGCACCATAACAGACTGAAAAGGAGTACGTTTATGCCCGCTCGGATGAAAATTCGTTCCGCCTATTCGACGTTGCCTGCCGCGGAACGCAGGGTAGCCGACTTTATCCTGGAGAACCCGGATAGAGCCGCCCTCATGGTGATCAACGAGATCGCGGAAGCGGCGGGCGTGTCCGTACCCTCCGTAACACGGCTCGCCAAAAAGCTCGGCTATGACGGCTTTATGGATTTCCGCGTGGCGCTGGCTTCCGGCAGCGCCTCCATCACCTCGCTCAAAAGCGACCCGGTCAAGGCGGACGATTCGGACGGCGTGGTCGTGGAAAAAATATTTCTCTCCTACATGCGCTCCATCGAGAATACGCTAAAGGCGATCCGGCGGGACGATCTTGCGGCGCTCGCGGAGCATATCACCAAGGCGCGGCGCATCTTCATCTTCGGCGCGGGCAGCTCCGCGATGCTCGCGGACGATTTTGCGCTGCAGCTCAACATGCTGGGCTATGACGCCGTTTCCGTCTCCGATCCCGTAGTGATGGAGCTGTTTTCGCAGCGCTTCACCCCCAACGATGTATTCCTGGGCATTTCGCGCAGCGGGCGCACCAAGAATATACTCGATTCCCTGCGCGCGGCGAAAAAGCGCGGTTCCTTCTGCGCGTTTGTCAGCAACTATATCACCAGCCCCGCCGCGCAGATCGCGGAAAGCTTTTTCTGCACCGCTCGCGTGGACGACGTCAAGGCCGTAGTGGGTCGGGAATCCAACGTCTCCATGTACGCGCTTACGGGCGCGCTGCTGGTGCTGGTCTCCCGCAAGGGCGGGCGCGCCCATCACGTCGACTAACGCCTATGCCCTATATCAACGCCGATCTTCACACCCATACGCGCTATAGCCACGGCACGGGCACGCCGGAGCAAAACGTACAGGCCGCCATCGCGCGCGGCCTTTTAAGCGTTGCCGTAAGCGAGCACGGCCCCGGCCACCTCTTTTACGGCGTGCGCGGCGATAAGCTTTCCGCTTTCAGGGCGGACATGCTGCGTTTGAAGGCCGCATATGCCGACCGCATCGACGTGCGCCTTGGCATGGAATGCAACCTCTTAGGCCGGGGCGTATGCGACCTGCCAGACGACTACGCAAGCTACGACGTGCGCATACTGGGCTTCCACAAGGGCGTTTGGCCCCGCGACGGGGGCACGGCGCGCGCGCTGCTCGAATCCCTCCACCTTGGCCGGTGCGACCCGCTGTTTCTTGCGGACGCGCTTTTGTGCACGGCGGAGAAATACCGCATACAGCTTATCTCCCACCCCGCCCTTTACGCCAACGTCGATCTTGAGACGCTCGCGCGCGGCGCGGGGCAGCTTGGCGTGCTGCTGGAGATCAACAATTCCCATCCCGTATGGGATGCCGACGCGCTTCGCCGCGCGGCGGCGCTGGGCGCGCGCTTTATCATCGGCAGCGACGCGCACAAGCCGGAAAACGTGGGGCGGGTGGATCACGCGCTCGCGCTTGCGCAGCAGGCGGGGCTGACGGGGGAGCAGATCGAAAACTATGTCGAATGAATCACGGCGGATACAGCAAAGCGCGCGGCTCGAATGATGAACCGCGCGCTCGTTTTCTTTTTGCGCTATCTTCCGTACAGCTTGACCATGGCGGCGATGCGCTGGGCGAGCGCCGCGCTGCAATCGCCTGCTTGCATGCGATACCGCCAGTTTTTGCCCACCGTGCCGGGGGTATTGATGCGGGTCTTGGCGCCGGTTTCGAGATAATCCTGCATGCAGGCGACGAACAAATCCGCCACAGAGCCCATGCCGCCGCGTATCATGCCGCGGCAATATCCCTCCTCTTGGCTTAAGCCAAGATATTCTCTGGCATAGGCCGCGTCGTCCGCCTTAGCTTCATTAAACCATGCCTGCAAGGTGGTGTTGTCATGCGTGCCCGTATAGCAGACGCAGCTGCGCGGATAGGTATGGGGCAGATAGTCGCTTGGCTCGCGCGAATCAAAGGCGAATTGCAGCACCTTCATGCCCGGGTAGCCGGAGGCCGAGAGCAGCCGCCGCACATCGTCCGTCAAAAAGCCCAAATCCTCCGCAATGATGGGATAATCGGGCAAATTGCGGTGCAGCGCTTCCACAAAATCCATGCCGGGGCCTTCGATCCACGCGCCGCCGCGCGCCGTCTCGTCGCCATAGGGCACCGCCCAATACGACGCAAGGCCGCGAAAATGATCGATGCGGGTCATGTCGAACAGCTTGGCGCACGCGCCCATGCGGCGCATCCACCACGCGTAGCCATCCTGCCGCATGCGATCCCAATCGTAAAGCGGATTGCCCCAAAGCTGCCCGTCGGCATTGAAATAGTCGGGCGGCACGCCCGCCACACCCTTTGGCACGCCCTTTTCGTCCAGCTGAAAAAGCTCGGGCGCCGCCCATACGTCCGTAGAATCCATGGGCACATAGATGGGCAAATCCCCTATGATGCGCACGCCCCTTTTCGCGGCATAGTCCCTAAGGGCGAACCACTGGTCGTAAAATTCCTTTTGCAGGAATATGTGGAATTCCACGTCCTCCCGCAAAATATCACGATAGTAGGCCATGGCGTTATGATAGCGCAGGCGGATATCCTCCGGCCACGCCGTCCATGCCTTGCCCCCGAAATAGGACTTGCAGGCCATAAAGAGGGCGTAATCGTGCAGCCACATATGCTGCTCGTCCAAAAATGCCCGATGTTCTTCGCCCTTTTCCTTTGCGCGCAAAAACGCCTTCTTCAAAAGCGGATAGCGCGTCTCATACATTTCGCCGTAGTCGATATCGCCCACGGGGCGTTTCGCCGCCTCTTTTTCCGCCGCCGTGATAAGGCCGCGCTTAAAAAGCGCCTCCAGATCGATGAAGTAGGGGTTTCCCGCAAAGGAGGAAAAGGACTGGTAGGGCGAATCGCCGTAGCTGGTGGGGCCAATGGGCAGAAGCTGCCAGTATTTTTGTCCGGCCGCCTGCAAAAAGTCCACAAAATCATAGGCGCATTGCCCCATATCCCCTATGCCATACGGCGAGGGGAGAGAAAACACAGGGAATAGTATCCCGCTTGCTCGTTCCATATAACCTCCGGTTATCATCAAAGGCTATCGGCCTTTGACGATGATTACGCTTTGCAACTGCTCGCTTCGCTCGCGGTCGTTGCAAACCGCAAAGAAAGCCTTACTACGCAAGGCTTTTCGTTCGTGGCGTACATGCCGCCACTCACGAATCAAGCCTCCGGGGCTTCGCCCCGAAACCCCATCATTCATCCGCCCGCAAAGCAAAGCCCGCCCGCAGGCGCTATATTCCGCAGGCGGCGATTCATTCGCCGCCGAGGAGCGGATCAAGTATCCGCTTCCCTGCCGGATTTTATGGCCGCGTCCGAAGGACGCAATAAAATCCGGAAAACTCGCCTGGATGGCACAAGCCATCCAAGCGAAAGAGCGCTAGCCCTTTACCGCGCCGTCCACGACGCCCTTGATGATGTATTTCTGGCAGCTGATGTAGAACACGATGATGGGGATGATGGCAAGCACCAGGCACGCCATGATCGCGCCCATGTCCACGCGCCCGTAGCCACCGCGCAGGTATTGGATCACGATGGGAATGGTCTTGTACTTCTTGAGATCGAGCACAAGATAGGGAAGCAGGTAGTCGTTCCATATCCACATGGTTTCAAGTATGCCGACCGTGATGTAGGTGGGCTTCATGATGGGCAGCACCACCTTAAAGAAGGTTTGCAGCGGCGAGCAGCCGTCGATCATGGCCGCCTCCTCGATCTCGATGGGTATGTTTTTGACGAACCCGCAGAACATGAACACCGCAAGCCCCGCGCCAAAGCCAAGGTAGATGATGCAAATCGTCCATGGCGAATTAAGCTTGAGCATATCGGCGGTTTTGGAGAGCGTGAACATGACCATCTGGAAGGGTACGACCATGGAAAACACGCAGAGGTAATACATAAGCTTGCTGACCCTGCTCTTGACGCGCGTGATGAACCAGGCGCACATGGAGCAGCAGATGAGGATCAGCACAACGGAGGTTATGGTGATGATGACGCTGTAGCCGAAATATTTGAAGAATTCGATCTTCTCCACGCCGCGCACATAGTTTTCCAAGCCCGCGAAGCTCTTGGCGTCGGGAAACGCGAAGGGCTTGAGGCTGATGAAGGACTTTTTCTTAAAGGAGTTGATGACCACCACCACGATGGGCATGACGTACACCACGGAGAGTATCGCAAAGGCGAGCGACAAGAGGGAATCCGTTTTCTTCTTGGCCTTCATTATTGCTGTACCTCCTTGGATTTGGTCAGTTTTAGCTGGATAAGCGCGATACCCACCACGAGGATGAAGAAGATGACGGCCTTGGCCTGCCCCACGCCCTCCCAGCCGACGCGGCCATAGAAGGTGTTATAGATGTTGAGGGCGAGCATTTCGGACATCTTGGCAGGCTCGCCCGCGGTGAGCGAGAGGTTCTGATCGAATAGCTTGAAGGAGTTCGTCACCGTCAAGAAGGTGCAGATGGTGATGGAGGGCATGATCATGGGGATCTTGATGCCCTTTAGCACCTGCCACTTGGTCGCGCCGTCCATCTCCGCAGATTCGATGATCTCGCCGGGGATGGTCTGCAAGCCTGCGATGTAGATGATCATCATATAGCCGATCTGCTGCCAGCAGATGAGTATCATCAGACCCCAGAAGCCATACGCCTCGCTGTAGGTAAGGGTGCGGTCGATCTCCAGGAGCAGCCCGTTTAAGATAAGCTGCCACACATAGCCCAAGACGATGCCGCCGATGAGGTTTGGCATAAAGAACACGGTGCGATATAAATTCGTGCCCTTGAAGCCGCGCACCAGCAGCAGCGCAAGCCCCAGCGCGCAAAGGTTGACGATGATAAGAGAAACCACGACGAACGCCGCCGTATACCAGAAGGCATGCGCGAACACGGGATCGGCCAGGGCGTTTTTAAAGTTGCCCAAGCCTATCCATTTGGCGTCCAAGACCGTGGTGAATTTGCAAAAGGAAAGATAAATGCCTTCGATAAAGGGAATCACGAAGCCTATGCAAAAGGCCAGCATCGTAGGCAGTGCAAAGATGGGAAAGTATCGTTTGATGGATTTTTCCATAGCCGCCTCCAAACGTAATATGCGGGGGGAACGTGCAGTAAAAGCAGCGGGGTGGGCGGAACGCCCACCCCACCAGCTTGTCAGATAACGCGGGGGCTTCGGGGGTCGCAACCCCCGGTGGCGAAAGCGAAGCCTTACGCAGCTGCCTGCACGGCGGCCTTCTCGGCGGCCCAGCCATCCACGAAAGCGGTCACAACGCCAGCCCAGTCAGCCGTGCCTGCCGCATACGCGGTGAGCGCGGAGCCAACGCCGTTCTTCCATTCTTCAGAGGGCATGGTGGGGAAGCACCACTTTACGCTCTTTTTGCCGGCGGCGATGTAATCGTTGGCGGCACGCAGCAGCGGGTTGTCGGCCAGATAATCCGCGCCGAAGGTGTCAAAGGGAACCACGAAGCCCATATCGAACGCCATGGACTGACGGCCTTCGTCGGAGCTGATGCACCAGTGCATGAAGTCCAAGGTCGCCTGAATGTCCTCGGGCGCCGCGTTCTTGTTGACGCACCAGAAGTTCTCGGTGCCGGTGCACAGACCCTGATTCTCCTCGCCCGCTACGCCAATGTAGATAGGCAGCATGCCGATGTTCTCATCGCCAAGATCCGCGATATCGCCGTAAGCCCAGGTGCCGTTCTGATAGAACACGGCGGAGCCGGTGGCGAATTCCGCAACCGCGTCGTCACCGGTCTTGGAGGACAGGACGGAGGGGCTGCAGGTCGCATTGTTGATGTAGAGATCCCAGATGTTCTTGTAGTTGTCAAGGTAGGTGCCCTTGATGGCGTCGGTATTGCCGATGCCGTCTGCCTCATACTCGTAGTAGATGGGGAGGTTGGCAAGGTGGGTCTTGAAACGCCAGTCGGAGCTGCCGTCCATGCCCGCGGAGGTGAAGGCGCCTTCTACGCCCAGCGCGTCCTTGTTGGCCTGAATTTCTTCGGCGACAGCCTTGAGAGCCGCGAAGTTGTTGAGCGCGTCGATGCTCTTGATGGTGGACCAATCAGCCGCAAAGTACTGATCCAAGAGCGCCTTGTTGTAGATGATGCCGTAGGTCTCCACGACGTAGGCGATGCCCAGAACGGCGCCGTTGTCCAGAAGCGCGAAATCATCGCTGGTCAGATGGGAATAGAGGTCGCTATCCTTCATGTCATAGCAATAATCCTTCCAGTTGGCAAGACCCACGGGGCCGTTGACCTGGAAAAGGGTAGGGGCTTCGGTCTTGGCGATCTCGCTCTTGAGCGTGGTCTCGTAGGTACCGGAGGCGGCGGTAACCACGGTTACGGGCACGCCGGTCTGCTCGGTGTAGAGCTTGGCAAGCGCCTGCCACTGTTCATCCTGCTCGGGCTTGAAGTTGAGGTAATACACGGAACCTGCGGCAGCGGGCTCCTCGGCCACAACAGCCTCGGCGGGCTCCGCGGCGGGGGCGGGTTCAGCGGCGGGAGCCGGGGCGGGAGCCGCGCAGGCTACGGCGCTGAGCATCATAAGAGATACCAACAGAATCGCAACGATTTTCTTCATGTTTCTTTTTCTCCTCCTGTATAATATTGCGCGTAAGCGCAAAACTTAATCCAATTCTCTGACGGAGCCGCCCTCGCGCAGTATCGCGGGGAAATAGCTGTGCGCGTTGCCGCCCGTGCCCTCCATAAGGCCGATGAGCAGCTTCACGCCCGCGTGGGCGATGTCCTCGGCAGGCTGTTCAAGCGTGGTCAGCACCGGGTCTACATAGGCCGAAATATCCAACCCGTCGATGCTGATAAGAGAGCAATCCTCCGGCACCCTGCGCCCGTTATCCCTTAGCGCCTTGATGGCGGCCACGGCCATGGTGTCCGCGATAACAAAGAGGGCTGTAAAATCCGCGCCGCTCTCTAGCAGCGACTGCGTCGCGCGATACCCGCCCGCAAGCGAGAAATCCTTGCTTTCGCGCACCAGCGCCTCGTCCGGCTCGATGCCAAAGTGTAAAAGCGCGTCGCGGTAGCCGCGATATCTTAGCTCGCTGACGGAGCGATCCGCCTTGCCCGAGACGATGGCGGCGATGCGGCGGTGTCCCCTCTCATAGAGGTATTCGACGGCGCGCCACGCTTCCCGGTAATCGTCGATGGCGACGCTTGCGTAATCCGTATCGGCAAGGCTGCCGAAGGTGTTGGTGTAGGTGACACACACATAGGGTACGCTCAGCATATTGAGCTCCTTTGGCGCGTAATCGAAGCGGCCGCCCATGAACATCACGCCGCAAAGGCGCTTTTCCGCGGCGAGCATCGCCGCCGCCATGATCTCGTCCGCGCTGCTGTCGATGTGATGGAGCACCATCGCGTAGCCGCTGTTATAAACGTCCGTTTCCACGGCCTTTAATAGCCGTGCAAAGAAGGGATTGTTGAAGCCGCGCACGATCACGGCGAGATTCGCAGTCTCCGTCTTAACCAGGTTGCGCGCGCTGTTGTTGGGCACGAACGCAAGCTCGCGGATGGCCGACTGCACCTTTTCGCGGGTGGCGGGATTCACGTCGGGCCTGTCGTTGAGCACGCGCGAAACGGTGCTTACGCTGATGCCGCAGCTTTTCGCCACGTCCTTGATGGTCGCGCCACGCATATTTCCCTTACCGCAGGCTCTTGCCCGCCCTTCCTCGCTTGATGATCTTTGGGGTGCGCCGGGTGGCGGGAACCCGCCTCCGGTTGTCGGCAACGTTATCGGGAACGTTACCGGTGACTTGCAAGGGTTATTTTATCGGGTTTATATGCGTTTGTCAATAGAAAAAATGAAACGCGCTGCATAAAACGACAATGCATGCCCGCCTGTTTGTCCGGAAAAAGCAGGGGCGCGGCGAAACATTTGCGTTTCCGCCGCGCCCTCGTTCTGCGCGAAGCCGCGCCTTATGCGCGGACAGCTAATCGCTGATCGGCTGCTCCTTTACCAAATTGTTCAGCCACGTTCCCTTCTTCAAAAGGAATGCGCCGATGATGCACTTGGGCGCCTCCACGGCGGAGACGATCAAAAACAGCGGGCGAATGGGAAGTGCGGTAAAGTGGGCAAGGCAATAGGCCACGGGGATGCAGACCACCCACATGAAGCCGCTGTCAAAGAGGAAGGTAAGGATGGTCTTGCCGCCGGAGCGCATGGTAAAATACGCGCTGTGCATATACGCGTGCATGGGCATGAACAATGCCATGATGCGCAGGAAATCACGGGCGAGCAGGCGCACCTCCGCAGTGGTCTCATAGATCTGCGGGATCAGCGTGGAGCAAAGCGCCATGATGCCCGCGATACAGGTCGTCACCATCAGATTGAAGGTAATCAGGCGGGAATCCGCAAGCTTCGCCTCCTCCATCTTGCCCGCGCCCAGCTTATTGCCTACGATGATGGCGATGGCGCTGCCCATGGAGAGGAACACCACGTTAAAGACGTTGGTGATGGTGGAGCTTATGTTGTTGGCCGCGACCACCGCAAGGCCGCGCGTGGAATAGCACTGGGTAAGGGTGGCAATGCCGCTCGCCCAGAGTATCTCGTTGATGAGCAGCGGCAGGCCGCTCTTTGTGATGTCCAGCGTAAGCTTTTTAGGTACGCGCATGCTCTCGTACGCCCCGATGATGAAGGGGCAGTTTTCCACATGCTTGTGGGTGTAGTTGACGAGGAAGCCGCATTCGATAAACCTTGCGATGGCCGTGGCGATGGCCGCGCCCTTGACGCCCAGCATGGGGAAGCCGAACTTGCCGAAGATCAAAAGATAGTTGAGCCCCAGATTGATGAACACCGCGGAAAGCGCCGCCTTCATGGGCACGAGCGTTTCACCCGTATCCTTCAAAACGCTCGAATACACCATGCTGATGGCAAAGGGCGGCATGGTAAAGAAGATGATGTTGAGATAATCGCGCGCGTAGCGGCGTGTCGCCTCAAGATCGCCCGTTTCGCCGCCTTCGTGGAGGTAGAGCGAAATAAGCGCATCCCCAAAGAGCAGCAAAACGCCGATGGCCAGCACCGTAAGCGCCGTGCACAGCATCAGCCTGAAGCGGAAGGTGTCCCGGACTCCCTCAGAGTTGCCGCTGCCGTGGAACTGCGCGCCGAATATGCTCGCCCCAGATATGCCGCCGAACATGGTGATGTTGAACACGAAGAAGAACTGGCCTACGATGGCCACGCCGCTCATGGGATCCGTGCCCAGGCGGCCGACCATCACGTTGTCCAGCATATTGACGAAGTTGGTGATGCCCATCTGCACCATGATGGGGACGCTGACGGCCAGCACCAGCTTGTAAAAGGCTTTATCGCCGAAAAAACGGTTTGCTTTCATAGTCGATGATACGGAATTGGTAATTACCGGCTCCTTTCAAAATACGGCGCGCGATCCCGCGCGGCGAACGGATAAAAATACGGCGAAAACCGCGATGGTTTTCGCCGTCCGCATAGCTTATCAAAAGCCGCTGCGAAAGTCAAGCGCAACGCGCGATTTCCCTTTAGGATTTACTGATTCTGTCCTTGCCGCCCATGTACATACGGAGCGGTTCGGGTATGCTCACGCTGCCGTCCATGTTGAGGTTGTTCTCCAAGAACGCAATGAGCATGCGGGGCGGCGCCACCACGGTGTTGTTGAGCGTATGGGGCAGGTAATTGCCTTTTTCCTTGCTCTTGACGCGGATGCCCAAGCGTCGCGCCTGCGCGGCGCCGAGATTGGAGCAGGAGCCCACCTCAAAATACTTCTTCTGGCGGGGCGACCATGCCTCCACATCGCAGCTTTTTACCTTGAGATCGGCAAGATCGCCCGAGCAGCACTCCAGTGTGCGCACGGGAATATCGAGCGAGCGGAAAAAGTCCACGGTGTTCTGCCAAAGCTTATCGTACCACTGCATGCTCTCCTCCGGCTCGCACACGACCACCATCTCCTGCTTTTCAAACTGGTGGATGCGGTATACCCCCCGCTCCTCGATGCCGTGCGCGCCGACCTCCTTGCGGAAGCAGGGCGAATAGCTGGTAAGCGTCTGGGGAAGGTCGTCAGGCGAAAGCATGGTGTCGATGAATTTGCCGATCATGCTGTGCTCGCTGGTGCCGATGAGATACAGATCCTCACCCTCGATCTTGTACATCATGTTTTCCATCTCGGCAAAGCTCATCACGCCGTTGACCACGCTCGAGCGGATCATGAACGGCGGCACATAATAGGTAAAGCCCCGATCGATCATGAAGTCACGCGCGTAGGAAAGGATGGCGCTGTGCAGCCGCGCGATATCGCCCTTGAGGTAATAAAAGCCATTGCCGCTCGTTTTTCTCGCGCTGTCAAGGTCGATACCGTTGAGGCTCTCCATGATATCCACATGATAGGGTATTTCAAATTCCGGCACGACGGGCTCGCCAAAGCGTTCGATCTCCACGTTTTCGCTGTCGTCCCTGCCTACGGGCACGCTCGCGTCGATGATGTTGGGGATGACCATCATGCGCTTTTTGATCTCCTCCTCCAACGCGGCGACGCGGGTATCAAGCTCTGCCATCTCGTCCGCCATTTGGGTGACCTGCGATTTGGCGGCCTCGGCCTCGTCCTTTTTGCCCTGCCCCATCAGCGCGCCGATCTGTTTGGAAACGACGTTTCGCTTGTTTCTAAGCTCGTCGTTGCGGGTCTGCGCCTCGCGCTTCTCCTTGTCAAGGGAGATCACCTCGTCCACCAGCGGCAGCTTCGCGTCCTGAAACTTCTTCTTGATGTTCTCCTTCACGGCGTCCGGGTTCGCGCGCACAAAACGGATATCCAACATGCTAGTATTCCTCCTATATCAACAAAAATGAAAATCTATGGGGGTTCGGGGTCGCAAGACCTTGAACGAAAGCGCAGCTACATTCTCTCCGGCGCTTTCAATCCCAATAAGTACAGCCCCGTCTTGATGACCGTGCGCGCCGCGTCCGTGAGCGCAAGGCGCGCTTCGCGGGCGTTCGGCTCCGCGTCCATGATGCGGTCGTCATAGTAGAACTTATTATAGGCCGTGCATACGTCCATAAGCGCGCGCGCCACAAGATACGGCTCGTTCTTTTCGGCGGCCGCGCAAATGGCTGCGGGGAAGGCGTCAAGCGCCTTTAGGACATTGGTCGCCGCCTCGTCGGAAAGCGCTTCGTAATCCAATGAAGCGACATCGTAGGGCTTATCTTGCGACGATTGTGCCAAGCCCGCCTGAACGGCCTTAGCAAGCACCGAACAGCAGCGCGCGTGCGTATACTGCACATACGGCCCCGTTTCGCCGTCGAAGTTCAAGGCCTTCTCGTAGGAGAAGCTGATATCCTTGATGCGCGCGGAGTACAGCACGCCCCACACGACCGCGCCCACGCCGACGGCCTTTGCGGCCTCGTCCAGCGCCTCGCCTGTGAGGTCGGGGCTTTTCTCCGCCATGACCGCGCGCGTTTTATCGATGGCGGCGTTCAATACGTCCTCCAGATACACCACGTTGCCGTGGCGGGTGGAAAGCGTGCCGTCCGTGATGGAGACCATGCCGAAGTTCACATGCTCCATATCCTTGACCCAGTCGCGCCCCATGAGTTCGAGCACCTTGAACACCTGTTTAAAGTGCAGGTTCTGCTGATAGGCTACGACGTAGAGGGATTTGGCAAACGCATAGGTATCGTGGCGGTACTGCGCCGTGGCAAGATCGCGCGTGGCGTAGAGCGTCGCGCCGTCCGAGCGCAGGATGATGCAAGGCGGCATATCGTAAGCTGAAAGATCGACGATCTGCGCGCCCTGATCCAGCTTCAAAAGGTTCTTTTCCCGAAGCTCCTCCACGATGGGCTGCATCTTGTCGTTATAAAAGCTTTCCCCGGCGTAGCTGTCAAAATGCACGTCCAGCATATCGTACACGCGCATGACCTCCCGCATGGTGATCGCCTTGAAGCGTTCAAAGAGCGCGATCGCCTCCGCGTCGCCATCCTCGATCTTCTTAAACCACGCGCGCGCCTCGTCGTTCATTTCGGGGTGTGCTTCCGCCTCGTCGTGGAAGCGGACGTAGAGCTTGACCAGATCCCGCACGGAGCCCTTTTCCAGCATCGCTTCGTCGCCCCACTTCTTGAAGGCCACGATCATCTTGCCAAACTGCGTGCCCCAGTCCCCCAAATGGTTGATGCCCACGGGCGCGTAGCCCAAAAAGCCGTAGATGCGATACAGGCTGTTGCCGATGGCGGTGGAGGACAGGTGGCCTATGTGGAAGGGCTTTGCGATATTGATGGAGGAATAGTCGATGCAGACATGCCCGCCCTTTCCCTCCTCGGACGCGCCGTAGCGCTCACCTTGCGACAGCACGCGGGAGAGCACACCGGAGGCATAGCTTGCCTTGTCCGCAAAGAAGTTGAGATAACCGCCCGCCGTTTCCACGCGCGATAAACCCGCCGGCAGCACAAGCTTGTCCATCAGCTCCGCCGCGATCGCGGGCGGGGCTTTGCGCAGCGCCTTTGCAAGCTTGAAGCAGGGGAACGCGTAATCGCCCATGGCGGGATTGGGGGGCGTTTCCAGATACCCCTTCAATTCGTCCGCGGCCAAGCCGGTCGCGGCGGCAATGGCGGCGGCGATAGCAGTTTGATTATCCATAAAGTCCTACTCTCCTATTCTCATAAACAAGCTATTATAGCACGGCAAAAAAACCTTGACAATAGCCGTGCCGGGCAAAAAGCAGTGTGCTCGGGGGTTTGGGGGGCTTCTTGTTCACATTTCGTCTATGGCTTTCCCACATTGCATATGCTATAATCCCACCATGGAAAATATGGATAACAACAAGCAAAGCATGCCCGTCCCGCCCGAGGGACAGGAGGACGACGCCAAGCGCGAGGCCAAAAGGAAGAAGCGCAGACTGATCAGCAATCTTCTCTTGGTTGCAAGCGCGCTGCTCTTTTTGGCGGGCGCCTATTCCCTGCTGCAAGCCTATGTGATACCGCCCAAGACGGATTATGTAGCGCCCCCCACGCCCGCGCCCACCGTGGCTGCGACCCCCGCGCCTACGATTGACGTAGCCGAAACGCCCGCGCCCACGCCGGAGCCTACGCCCTATAACCTCAAGCCCGCGCGCATTTCCTTTACCACCTTGGAGCAGGTGTGCGAAATACAGCCCGTGGGCTATGTCGATCCCCAGACCAAGGAGGAGGTGGAGCCCGAGGATATGGAGCCGGGCAAATCCTACGCCATGGGCACGGTGGATTCCAACATCATCGCGGCGTGGTTCAAGTACGGCCCCGCGCCGGGGGATCGCGGCAACGCGATACTCGACGGGCACAACCGCTGGAAGAACAAATACGGCGTGTTCAACGATCTGATCAAGCTGCAAACGGGCGACGAGATCGTCATCGAAATGGACGACGGCAGCTTTACCTACTGGTATGTCCACGAGGTCAACAAGTTTGAGCGCGAGAGCGTGCCGCCCGAGGTGATGGAGCTGCACTGGGGCGAGGAGCCTATGCTCACCCTCATCACCTGCACGGGCACCTTCGATTATAAGGTAGGCACGCACACGCACCGCTGCGTGGTCGTCGCCCGCATGACGCCGCCGGAGGCGCAAGGCGCGCAATAAGATAAGACAATACCCTCATTCATAGACCGTATGCCCCAAACGCTTGTGTTTGGGGCGTTTTTTGTGTAAAATCTAAAATAGTGAGATATGGGCTTGCGACCCGGAAAATATAAAAATCGGAGGATGCACTTATGGCTGGCGTGATTTCCCGAGGAATACTTGCTCCCATCGTGCGGGAGGGCGACGACATCGTGAAGCTCGTGGCGGACGCGGTGATCGCCCAAAGCGAAAAAGAAGGCTTTTCCATTCAGGATCGTGACGTTGTGGCGGTAACGGAATCCGTCGTGGCGCGCGCGGACAAAAACTATGCTTCGACCGATGATATCGCGGCGGATATCAAGGCGAAGTTCCCCGGCGGCACGGTGGGCGTGGTGTTCCCCATCCTCTCGCGCAACCGCTTCGCCATCTGCCTTCGCGGTATCGCGCGGGGCGCTAAAAAGGTCGTGGTGCAGCTTAGCTACCCCGCCGACGAGGTGGGCAACCATCTGATCGATGTGGACGCGCTGGACAAGTCCGGCGTTAACCCTTGGACGGACGTACTCTCCGTCGCGGATTTCCGCAAGCACTTCGGCACACCGCTGCATCCCTTCACCAAGATGGACTATATCGCCTACTACGCCGACCTTATCCGCGAGGAGGGCGCGGAGGCGGAGATCATACTCGCCAACCACGCCGAAGCCATCCTTGCCTACACCAAGGATGTGCTCTGCTGCGACATTCATACGCGCGAGCGCAGCAAACGGCTTATCAAGGCCGCGGGCGGCGAACGCGTTTATACCATGTGCGATGTGCTTTCCTCCCCCGTCAACGGCAGCGGCTATAACCCGGACTACGGTCTTTTGGGCTCCAACAAGGCGACCGAGAACACCATCAAGCTCTTTCCCAAGAACGCCCCCGCCGTGGCGGAGGGTATCGCGGCGCTGCTGCATGCGCGCACGGGCAAAAAAGTCGAAGCCATGGTCTATGGCGACGGCGCGTTCAAGGATCCCGTGGGTAAGATCTGGGAGCTTGCAGACCCCGTCGTGTCCCCCGGCTTCACGGACGGCCTGGTGGGACTACCCAACGAATTAAAGCTTAAGTACCTTGCCGACAACGACTTTGCCGATCTTTCGGGCGAGGCGCTGCAAAACGCCATCCGCGCGCGCATCAAGGAAAAGGGCGATCTGATGGGGCAGATGGCGGCGCAGGGCACCACCCCGCGCAGGCTTACCGACCTTTTAGGTTCGCTGTGCGACCTCACCTCCGGCAGCGGGGATCGCGGCACGCCCATCATACTCGTGCAGAACTATTTCAGTAACTATGCGTCGTAAAACAACGAGAGAAAAGGGCTGTTCGCTAAATGGCGAGTAGCCCTTTTGTGGTGAAGTTGAAAGGGATGATGTTCATAAATGAATTTGGAATTTAATTTGACGCTTGCAGAAGGATATAAGAGCAAATCGCAGATTTCGAGACGGGTTACGGAAGGTTGGATTGCTGCGAGCATGTACTGTCCTAGATGCGGACATGCTCCGGTAAAGCAATTTGCCAACAATAAACCGGTTGCTGATTTCTTCTGTGAAGCATGCGCTAGTGAATTTGAGTTGAAAAGTAAAGCTAA
Source organism: Clostridia bacterium (assembly GCA_030533005.1). GTDB lineage: Bacteria > Bacillota > Clostridia > Christensenellales > CAG-138 > JAQVRG01. The sequence goes on from JAUNJX010000017.1 coordinate 31,999, forward strand.
CAAGTTAGGCAACACAATCGCTGATGGCGCATATGACACAATGATTGAACGCATCACAAGCAACGCCAATCCAGATTTTTTCTTTTTAGGATATAATCGAAAAACGATGAAAGTGAAAGAACTAATTGTCGTTCCTAAATGTTTCTTTGTTCCATCCATCATAAAAAAGAGAACACCACTGAACGCAGATGCCCGCAGGGCGGGCTGGACTGGTTGTAATATCTTAATCAGTAAAATCCCGCGGCAAGGAAGAATCCCGATTATTGTAGACGAAATAGAACGATCTAAAGAAAGCGTAATACACCAATTAAGCAAAGCAAAGCGATTTGAAACCTATGACGTTGAAGGGCGAGGGTGGCTTTTTGACGTGCTAAATTGTTTGAACGAAATTACGGAAGATGTGTTTTCATTACAAGATGTGTATGCTTTCTCAAAAATTCTTTCGCAAAAGCATCCACAGAATAACAATGTTGAAGCAAAAATACGTCAACAACTACAGATGCTGCGGGATAAAGACTACATAGAATTCTTGGGAAAAGGACAATATAGAAAAGTAAATAATTAACGAGAAACGGAAGTCGTTTTTAATGCATATCCTTCTCCCGCCCCAGCAGCCAATCCACGGAGACCTCTAAAATATCTGCCAGCGCGTTTAATTCGTAATCGAAAACGGGGCGCTTCTGTCCTTCGAGCAAGGATAAGGCGGGTATGCTGATATCAATACCTTCCGTTTGCAAGTGCGCCAAAAGCTCAACCTGCTTCATGCCGAGACGGCGGCGGGCTTGGGTGACGCGTGCACCGATCATATTCTTGTTTCCAAGCGCGAGTTTTCTCGTGTTCAAAGTAAAGCATCCATCCTTGCAGATAGTATATGAGAAAAGATGCTTTTCAAATTTGCTAATGCCAAATATAATAACTATATTTAGTAAAGCCAAATTTGGAGGCGTTATGAAATGTATGGATTTTGATGATGCGTTACCGATAGAAGTGCGCAGAGCAGTGCATGAAACCGAAGTCTGCCAGCAGTTTCTTTTAGCGCGTCAGCGCGTGGGCGCGCTTGCGGAAAGCATACTCCAATCCGGCAGCACGCTGCATGATTCCGTCCTCGTGGAAGAAACAAAAAAGCTGGAGCGTATGGCGGATGCGCTGTCCGACGCGATCAGGGAATGTGCCTACGCGCAGTTTTATCAAGAGGAGTTTGGCAGATAATGCCATACGCAGAAACCGACCCCCGCATGCGGGGGTCGGCGCGCACATACGATCTTTTTCGCAGCCCTTACGCCACGATGTCCCCCTGATGGGAAATGAGCGTGGCGTCGTACACGCCCTCCACGCGAAGGAGCTTTTCGACAAAGCCCGTTTCGCTCTCCTTGAGGCGCAGCTCCAGCGTCAGCTCGATGCCGTCGCGCTGCACGGTCTTGGATTTTAAGCGGCTGTTGGGCAGCTGCTTCATCATGGCGCGCACCTGCTGGCTCGCGCCCTCGTGATAGTGGAGGATGAGAAGGTAGGAGGAGCTGCTGCCGATCTTGGTGACGGAAAGCACGATCAGGATCACGCCGATGCAAAGTGCAGAGATGATCGCCACATCATAAAAGCGCGTGCCGATGGCGATGCCCTCGCCCACCGCCCAGAACATGAACACCGTATCCACCGGATCCTTGACCGCCGTGCGGAAGCGGATGATGGACAAGGCGCCCACCATACCAAGCGACAGCGTGAGGTTGTTGTTGATGAGCATGAGCATGAGCGCCGTAACAAGGGTCAGCATCACGAGGCTGACGTTGAAGTTGCGCGAATACATGACGCCGCCGAAGGACTTCTTATAGATAAAGAAGATGAACAGGCCGACCAATAGCGCGATCCCCAGCGTGAGCAGCACCTGCAGCGGGCTTAACGTGCTTGAAATAAAGCTCTTGATGATATCCATGGTGATTTCCTCCCAAGTCGTATGGTTTGCGTGATCGAAGCGGCGGCTTCGGTTAGAGTTCGTACTTGCGGCACAGGCAGTATTTGCTGATAGCGGACTGCTGCGCGCTGCCCGTTTGCAAAAGCGAGCGGATATAGGTGGAGAGGTAGCGGTTAAATTTGACCTCCATCACCATGTCGTACCCGTCGATGACGGGATAGGTGACGATAGCGGGGTTAAAAAGATCGACGCTGCGATAGCCCGTGCGGATGCTTTTGTCAAAGGTGACGCGCACATCCTCCAAGGGGAAAACGTAGGGCTCGCGCAGGTAGTCTACAATGACGACCGGCCTCAGCCCGCCCGCAAACGCGCCGAACATGACCTTGGCAAAGGGCTCGGGGTGCTCCATGAGGAAGCTGTATTCGCCGCCTATGAGCGCTTCCGCCTCGTCGCGGGTCAGCGAGAGGGAATCCTTGAGGATGTAGCCCTCCTTTTTATGCTTGCGCTCCAGCTTGATGACGTCGTCGCGCATGTTGTAGATGCGGATGCGATACTTGTCACGGTTGTCCATGCCGTCGAGCTTGGTGCGCAGCGCGCTGTCGTCATAATCGTCGAAATAAAGGCTACGGATAAAATATTCGCCGCCGTTTTTCCGGGCGTTCTCGTCCGGCTCCATGGCGTGACGCAGACGCTGATGGAGCAGGGTGTATTCGCCCTGATTGAGATAATATTTCAGCTCGTGCCGGTAGGCGGGCATTTTCTGTTTTGCATCGCTCACGCGCCGAACACCTCCTGCATATAGGCGTCGGAAAGGGAGAATTCCGACTGGAACTGCGCGCGAAGCGAAGCCTCCCGCCCCGTCGCAAAGTCGTGCAGCCGCTTGATCTCGCTTTGGAACCTGTCGTAGTCCCCAAGGCACTCCGCAAGCTGCTTGACGCCCATAAAGGTCTCTTGATTGAACTTTTCGCGCTCCCGCTTGATCTCCGGCTCCACGATCGCGTAAAGCTCGTCGATACGCGCGTTCACACGCTCTGCATTATACACGTTTTGCAGCATATACGCAAATCTGCGGATAAACGCGTCCCGCCATTCGCTGTTTTTAAGAAGCGCGTTAAACAGGTCGGACAGCGGCTTGCTGCTCTCCCGCCGGTAGGCGAGCGTCTTGTGGGAGGCGTCGCGCATGCTCCAGCAGAAATCATAGTAGATAAAGCGCCATTTGCCATTGGGCAGCTTATAGTATTGCACGTTCCATGTGTCCGTGTTGGCAGACCATATTTCGGCGATCATGTAATCCGCAAAGCTCTCTACATCCACCTGCCCCGCCACATGCTCGTACGCCGCCTTTTGGGAAAGATCATGGGCTTTTACATATTCCATCAGGTCGTTCCATTCGTCCGCCGTGCCGTGGCTCACGCGCGTGCTGCTCTTGACAAGGTCAAGGTTCATCGCGTCCTCCACGCCCTCGTGCTGGGCGACAAAGAAGCGGCTGCGCTTTTCCTTGAGGAAGTAAACGCCCCAGTATTCGCCGTTGAGATAGAGCACATAGGGCTTGTACGCCTGCACGAGTATGTGCGCGTCCGTGCCCTCCAATAAGCCTGTGGCAAGCTCGTCCCGAATTTTCGAGTAGTTCTGATCCTGTGCGCCCGCGCGAAGGGTGAGGGACTTGTATTCCGTATACGGGCGGTTTGCAAAAAACGCGTAGGCCATGCGATCCGCCCCGTAGGTGTCCCGCGCGATGATGTTGAAGCCCTTTTGCGCGCGGCCTCTGCCGTAGGCGCCCGCGATGCGCATGTCGATATCCTGCGAGAACACCGCCGTGCCCGCGTCGTCGCAGATGGAGAAGTTGCCGCCGCGCGTCCACGCCGCTTGATCCTGCTCGCTCGTTTTGCCCTTATAAAAGTTGGAGCTGACCAGCATGTCCGTATAATTGGTGGTGTTTTCGTCGTAATTATCGCCAAAGGCATAGATACCATTCTGCCCGTCCCAAAGGTTTGCGGGGTCCGTCACAAGACACGCGATGGGCAGCGCGTGATCGGCGTTGTCGCTCTTTAATAGGAAGGTGCCCGTGGAGGTTCCGCCCGTGAGACAATCGGATTTGGTCGCCATGGCGCGGATGACGGTGTTCTTTTCCACCGGAATGGGGCTTTCATAGACCGGGCTTGCGTCCGTGGGCGTGGTACAGTCCAGCGTGTAGTGGATGGTCTCGCCGTCGTTTGCGGAAAGCGCTACGGCCTGCGCCGCGTCGTATACGCCGGGCTTGATGGAAAACTGCGGGGCCGCGGTGACGCCCGCGTACCCGTCCGCGCCGTTTTCCTGCCCCGGCGTGCCCAGCTTATAGTAGCGTATCTGGCCGTCCGGCGCGCGGCCGCAGCTCACGTCCGGCAAAAAGGAGCCGGCAGACAGCTTGTCTAAAAGCCGCCCCTCGGGATCAAATAAATACAGCGTCTCCCCCGTGGAGGAGATGAAAAAATTCAGCCTCAGATTTTTTTTTTGAACCGCGTTCGCGTCAAAGCTGATGGAGTTGGCGGAGACCCCGTCGCCCGTGGCATAGAGCAAAAGGCGCTCGCCCGGCTCGATGGAGATGTTCGGGAATACCCACTTGGCGGGGTTCGTTACGCTGTTGGACACGGCGTAGCCCGAAAGGTTGATAGCCTCCGCGCCGCTGTTATAAAGCTCCGCCCAGTCGGGATAGGTCTTGTCAAGAGAGAGAGAGGTGCGGTTGCTGCCCATCATCTCGGAAAAATGCAGGGCGTTTAGCGGCTTGACGTTTGCTTCCACGAACTGCGTATAGCCCGCGTCCGTGTTGGGATATCCCGGCGTGGGGCGGGCAGTGAGGGTGAAATCCCCCGTGCCGTCCGGCATGCGCGCGCAGCTTACGTCGGCCTCCTGACGCTCGTAGCGGACGCTGTCGATGATGCGACCCTTGGGATCGGATAAAACCACGTCCTCCTCGTAGGCGCTAAGGGAAAAGGGCACATGCAGCTCGCCCTCCTCCAGCGTCGTCTGGTTGCCGGAGCAAAAGAGCACAAGATAGCCGTTTGCGGGTATGCTCGTCCCGTCAGGCAGCGCGTATTTGAGAGGCTGCGCCTCGCTGTCGGACAGGCCAAAGCCCGAAAGATCGATAGGGGCGGACGTGGCGTTATACAGCTCCACCCAGTCCGAAAACAGGCCGTGCATGTCCGAAAGCACGGATTTGTTGCTCGCCATGAATTCGTTGATGTAAAGGCCGATATCCTCGCCCGTTTCCACACTGGCCTGATACGCCGCGATGCCGTCGGGCGTGTTGGGGTAGCCGGGGCTGGGCGCCATATCCTCCCACGCGCCCGCGTCCGTGCGGGCAAGCGTGTGACCGGCGAGCGCTGCGCGAAGCTGCATGCTCTCGATCACCGTGCCCGTGGTCTCATAGAGGATAAGCTCCTCCGTCGCGGATATTTTAAAGGAAGCGTGCCAATTATCCGTCTCCTCGCCCGAACAGTACACCACGAAGAAGCCGCCGGGCTCGATCACCGTGCCCTGCGGAACGACATACTTGGCGCCGGAGAGAAAATCGTCGGACAGGCCGTAGCCCGAAATGTCCACAGCCGCGTCCGAGGTGTTGCAAAGCTCCACCCAGTCGGGAAAATCGCCGTATTCGTCCGCGACGGCGCCCTTGTTGCTCGCCATGATCTCGTTGAGCACCACGCGGGGCTGCACGCTCGTTTCCGTGCCGCCGCGATGGGTCAGATAAAAAACCACCGCCGCGATCAGCGCCGCCACGAGGATGATAAGCCATATGACCCTAGAAAGGTTTGCGCGCGTTCGTATCAAAAAAACCTTCGTCCTTTGCGTGTTTTCAGGCTTCCTATTCAAGAAGCAACCTATTATAGCATAAACCGTTTGGGGATGGCAAACCGGGTGCGAAAAGTTCACAGACAAGTCAAGAAGGACGCACAAAAAAGAAGCCTCGCAAAAGGCTTCGTTTTATAAACACACTGCCTTAGATTTCCCTTGGCGGGCGGGGAAGGTTGGGAATATCCTTCTGTTCCAGCGTGCGCACGCGGCTTTTGCCGGGCTGGCCGGGAAGGCGCTGGTTCTGTGCATCCTCCTCGCCGGAAAGGAATTCCAGCGTGGCGATGCGCTCCGGCGGGAGGTGCACCACGCCGCCGCTTACATCCTTGAGCGTTTCGTCGTCGATAGGGTGCATAAGGGTATTTTCATCCTTTGTCATGAATATGGCCTCCTGATTATAATTTGGGCTGTTCGTCGTCCTCAAGGGGCAGGCGGGGCAGCATGGGCGCGCCCGCATCCTGCGCGCGGAAGGCGGGCGCCGGCTGCTGTATCCTTGCTCTGGGTCGGAAGGGCTCCCTGCCGCCGCTGACGTCCTTGAGCGTCTCATCGTCGATAGGGTGCAAAAGGGTAGTTTCATCCTTTGCCATGCGGATCGCCTCCTTACTGGTCTTGCTTTGTTCCTTTATACGCCGCCGCGAGGATATTGTTAGGCGTGCAGCCCGCTATTTTCCCGATAACCAAAGTATACCACAAAGCCGGACATGTGGTATACTGCTTCTATGGAAGAAATGCAAACAAATATAGAGAAAACGCTTTCCCCGGGGCTGTACCTTGTGCCCACCCCCATAGGCAATATGGAGGATATGACCCTGCGTGCCTTGCACACCCTGCAGGGCTGCGACGCGGTGTACTGCGAGGATACCCGGCGCACGGGCGCTTTGCTGCACGCGCTTTCCATCAAAAAGCCGCTCATATCTTGCCACGAGCATAACGAGCTTTCGCGGGGGCAGGAGGTGCTGGCGCGCATACAAAGCGGCGAAGCCGTGGCCTATGCGTCCGACGCGGGCATGCCGGGCATCAGCGATCCCGGCGGGCGGCTGGTACAGCTTTGCATTGAGGCGGCGCTGCCCGTGTGCGTGCTGCCGGGGCCGTCCGCAAGCCTTACCGCCCTCGTGCTTTCGGGATTGCCTTCGGAGGACGCGTGCTTCGCGGGGTTTTTGCCAAGGACGGGCAAGGCGCGGCGGGAGCGCGTGACCAAGCTCGGCGCGCACCACGGCACGGTGATATTGTATGAAAGCCCGCTGCGGCTCGCAGCGACCTGCGCGGAGCTTGCAGGCCTTTGGGGCGATCGCCCCGCTGCCCTTTGCCGGGAGCTTACCAAGGTGTATGAGGAGTGCGTGCGCGGCACGCTCCAAAGCCTTGCCGAACGCTATGCCGAAGCGCCGCCCAAGGGGGAATGCGTGCTGCTGGTGGGCGGCAAAACGCAGGACGCGGGCGTGGACGCCGTTGCGCTGCTTCGCACGCTGCTCCAAGAGGGCGTATCCGCCAAGGATGCGGCCAGGCAGGCGGCGGCGCTCACGGACATGCCGCGAAACGAGGCGTATAAGCTCGCCATGGAAATGTCCAAACAGGCGTAAACCTGACATATACCCCTTCTTATCCATCATATCCATAGAGATATGATGGATTTTGTTTGGGGCGGTATGTTGTTTTTGTCGCTGGCGTCCGGCGTGCTCACGGGGCAGGGCGGCGTTGTGGCCGACGCCATGCTCGCGGGCGCGGAGGAGGCTGTGCAGCTTTGCATCAACCTTTGCGGGGCGTTCATGCTCTGGATGGGGCTTATGAACGTGGCGGAGGAGGCGGGCATGGTCGAGCGCCTCTCCAAAGCGCTGCAGCCGGTGGTGAGGCGGCTGTTTCCGGCGTCCGAAAAGGCCGCAGCGCCCATCACGCTCAACCTTGCCGCGAACTTTTTCGGCATGGGGAGTGCCGCGACCCCCTTTGGGCTTGAAGCCATGGCCGCCATGCAGGAGGGTAACCCCACGGGCGACACGGCCACGGAGGACATGTGCCTGTTTCTATGCCTCAACGCCTCCGCCGTGGAGCTTTTGCCCACGGGCGTGCTCGCACTTCGCACAAGCTTTGCATGCGCCGATCCGTATGCGATCGTGCTGCCCACGTTTCTATCCTCCCTTGTGTGCGCGGGCGCTGCGGTGCTTGGGTGTATGCTGGGAAGGTGGTGGCGCAGACGGATTGGATAATACCCGCCATGATGCTCTCCTTCCTGCTTTGCGGCATGGTCAAGGGAAAGGATGTGTACGGGGCGTTCGCGCGGGGCGCTGCGGGCGCGCTGCCCCTTATCGGGAGAATTCTTCCCTACATGGCCGCCATGATGATGGCGATCAATGCCTTTCGCGCCTGCGGCGCTATGGACTATCTCAACGAAAAGCTCGCGCCGCTTGCAGCGACCCTGCATTTCCCGGCGGAGCTCATCCCCATGTTCCTGCTGCGCCCCTTTTCGGGGAGTGCGGGCATGGCGCTGCTTGCGGACGTGTACGAAACGTCAGGCGTGGACGCGTTCCCTTCCTTTGCGGCCTCCGTGATGCTGGGCTCGTCCGAAACCATCTTTTACACCGTCGCCCTCTACTTTGGCGCGGTGGGGGTAAAAAAGACCCGCTATACGCTGCCCGCAGCGCTGTTCGCCATGCTCGCGGGCACGGCGGCGTCGGTATGGCTTGCAAGCTTATATTATTATAAGTAGCGCTTCTGACGCGATCACGAATCCGCCATTTACAAACCGCCGCCATACTGTTAGAATTAAGAGGTGAATATATAGCGTCTTTAAAAAAGCATGCGCACAACCGTGCGCACTGTAAAAAAAAGAGCAGATTGAAAGAAAGAGTTAAACGCAAAATGATGAAGCTTGACGTCCTTCCCGTCGCCGGAAAAATACACGTTGCCCGCCTTATGGATACCACGGCCATCGTTGTGGATGTGCTGCGGGCGACCACCTGCATGGTCATCGGCATACAAAATGGGATCAATAAGATCATTCCCACGTCGGACGCGGCGGAGGCCGCCTCCTTCGTGACAAGGTTAGGCAGCAGGGACAGCCTGCTTGCGGGGGAAACCGGGGGCATCAAGACGCAGGGCTTCGATATCGGCAACTCGCCCTTTGAGTTTAGCGAGGAGGCGGTCAAGGGTCGCACGGTCATCATGTCCACCACCAACGGCACCACCGCCGTATGCGCTGCGGCGAGCGCGGATAACGTGCTCATCGGCGCCATGGTCAACGCAACGGCCGTCGCCAAGCGCACCGTGGAGCTGGGCAAGGACGCCGTCATCATCTGCGCGGGCACGGACGGCGCCATCTCCGCCGACGACATGATCGCCGCGGGCGCGATCGCGGAGGAAATCTGCAAAAACGCTGCCGACGTTACTTGCACGGACACCGTCACCATCTGCCGGTGGCTGTATAAGGCGTATATGGAAAAGCGCGTGGACATCCACGAGATCAACCACTGCAAGAAGCTTTTGGCGCTGGGCTTTGAAAAGGACGTGAAGCTTTGCTTCACACGGGATACGACGGACATCGTACCCACCTACAGCTACGGCATTATTCAATAGGATCTGGGAGATACGGCCTATGGCGGAAACGATCGGCATGTTTTTCGCGGGGATAGGCGTGTGCTTGGCGCTTTGGGCGCTGCTTCGTCTGATCCGGCGCAAAAAAGCGGAAAACGCTTGGGCGCGCTGCACGGCTGATATGCACAGTGCCGTGGCGCGCAGGGCGTTTTTTGTTGCGCGCACGGATCCCGTGATGACCTATACCGTGGCGGACAAAACCTATATGACCCGCATGCATACCGCCGACGCGGGCACCATCCACCAGACCGGCGGACGCTACGGCGTGCTGTACGACCCGCAAAAGCCCGAAAACGCCGTGTTTGAGGTGGATACGCAGAACAGCGCCCTCACGCGCACCCTCTTTTGGCTTGCCGGCGCGCTGACCCTCGCGGGGGTCGCCGTACCGCTGGCGGCGAGGATCGTCAGCCATTAAGAATAGAGAAGTCATGATCGAATCAAAACCACCAGTTAAACTGGTGGTATGCACAAGCCCTAAAAGGGCATAATA